>NZ_JASCAK010000011.1:0-3219 GCF_029967885.1 Pantoea sp. V106_11 | reverse complement strand
CAAACTGATTTGCGATGTCGTAAATACGCTGTATAGATTCAGGTTCTGAAGCTATTTGCGAATAAATATCGTCATTAGTAATATCAAGGAGATTGGTAGTTGTGTGAACTAATTGCGCTTCATAATTGTTAAGCAAATTATCCATGATCTGCTTACCAGCAGTAGTTGCCAGAGCAGCTTGTAGCTGTTCGCTTAATGCTGTTTTAACGTCATTACCAAGAGTACCTCTTTGGGATAGTTGGTCAATTTGAGTGTCAGTAAAGCCCATGGACCTTAGCGCGTCCTCTGCAAGATCATTGTTTCTAACATCAAATTGATACAATCCGAAAGAATAAGAACTATATCCACCTGCCCAGTTAAACTCGTTTAAGACTGATGGTCTCGAACCATCTTCTGTAGCAAAAGCCGTCGTTCGATATTGTTTGAGTTGGTCAATGAGAGTTTGTTTATCAATAAATTCACTTGCAGACATGATCGTTTCCTTATATTAAAGTAATGATAATTTATTTTGGCCAGGAGTCCCACAAGTCACCGATTTTTTCATTATAAATTATACTGTTATTTTTTTGTTGTTCTTTAAGTAATGGGGCTAACTTAAGCTGCCAGATATTTACTATTTCATCTTTCCCTTGTGCCGATTTAACAATATTAGTGGGAGTTCTATATGCTTCCTGATTGTGAACACATTCAAAACTTACCTTTCCGTTCATAGTGACTGCGCTTGGATTGTCATTAATATTTTCATCGAAATATAGACGAAATAAACCTTTTTTTGTTTCAGCCTGCAATATTGTTGATGCACCGCTTTTTGGGATATTAACAATTTGTTTTATTTTATCTAGTTTCAGGTTTTTAATATTTAAATTTTCTTGGTATGCAAAAAACATTTGTTTATTTGCACTATTCATGCAAATAGCTATAGTTTCTTTCGATTTGCTCGGGCATGAGAAAATCTCTATTTGTTCTTTATTGCATATTGTTGGATAGGATGTTTCTGGGGTTTGCACCCATGCCTTTACATCAATATTATCAGAAGCATATACTTTTATGATTGCCAGATTTGAAATTAAAATACAATTAATTAAGAGAATACTAAAGAAATTGAACATTTTAGTTCCTTTTGAAATCCCAGGTTTTTTCTGAAGGTTTAAATTAGAAAAAAGAGCACAAAGAGATTGGGAAGCTAACAGATAGAATTATTTTAAAGAAATAAATATCTTAAGTAAGTCCCTTATAATATTAAGCTTACAGTAGAAATATAAAAAATTCTCGCCAATATCATATATTGTCAACATGGAAAAATAACTTCACCCATTCATGGGTTATTATATCACCTTGTCATTTCTAGACTATTTATATTTATGGGTGGTTATTAATCATCCTGAAGCTAAAATTAATTTTTATTTCTTCACACCGCCTGACAATTTAAAACACCTTAAGTGCAATGGAGATTTTTCGCCACTTGTTTTTAATTTATTTATGCATTGTTTAAACTTCATTTAATCATAAGTATAGTGCTAGAAGCATAAATATTTACACATATAATGATAAACAAAATAAAATTATCTTACACATAGACACAAAAATAGTTTAAGCAAAGGTTTTTTCTTTTTTACAGCTAGTACTTTTTATAAATAACTTAAAAGTAGGGGGGGTGATTTTTTAAGTAGTGGCAGATAAAAATTCTAATTTAATTTTTAAATTAAGTTTCTTATAAACCTTAAAGAAAAATAAACAGGCTAAAAATGAAGTGATCTGTAAATGACATGTGATTAATCTGACACAACTATCATTTCTTATGGGGTATTAATTTAGGCAATGACTGTAGTGTCTGACATGAACGATGTGAAAATTTATTCAGTGGTCAGGCTATGTCATTAAGATGATAACCACTATGCTGTGCAAAATCTGACGCATAACTCTCCTGCTTTTTTGCCAGAATTAATGAAACTACGTCTGTTTTTTATCCTGTTCATTCTCGCTCGGACCCAGTCCTTCATCCTTTAAGTGTAATGAACTGTCACCTTTCACACAGCTGATGCTCCTCAATATACTTTCCAGCTATCAGGTCATAGGGAGCAGCTCACTTGGCGTATTGATGCGGAACGAACACGACCGTTTTGATGACCACTATAATACTGACATTATTCCACAACTCCGTTCCTGACCAGGTATTCATACCAGAGTACCTGGACGCCTTCGCCCTGCCCGGCTTTTTCATTTTCTTCATTATCACCAGAGGGTTAGCATCACTGAGAGTGCGTGAAACTGCGCCGGGAGCCTGCTTTTTATTTCCGTCTGACCAGGTTATTCTCCATATACGGGAGAAAAGCCGGGAAACCGATCCAGAAAGGATCCGTTTCGGATCGATTTATTCTCATCGAAAACCCTTTACAGATGCGCGAAAATACGTTTCACACCTGCAGACAACGGAGAGTAAAAGTTTGGGTACTTTTCCCCGCGAAATGACGCAGATTTCACACAGCGACGCCAGTGGTCATAATGTGAACAGTTCAGGCGCTGCACGCTATTTTGATTACGAAAGTGCTGTCGCGCTGAGAAACCTGGCGGCCGCCTACGGCACCGACATGCCGCGCTACCTGCTCGCCCCTAAAGTGGCCGTGCTGCTGTCCAAGGTGACCGATCTCCGTAAACGCCTGTTTATCGATACCCTGTGGAACACAGGCGGCCGGCTCAATGAAATACTGCCGCTGACCCGGGGGGATTTTGTGCTGTACGATCCGCTGAGTGCGGCACCGCTCGTCTCGCCGTTTGTGGTGCTCCGCACGCTCAAGCAGCGCAGGCTGGAAGACTCTGCCGGCAGCCGGTCCCGTCGCCGCGGGCGCCCGACAAAAGAAGAACAGCAGGCTGAGCAGCAGGCGCAGGCGGAGATACGCGATAATCCGCCGCGCGCCGTGCCGCTTACCGATCCGGCCTTTGTCCAGCGGCTCAGAGAATGGTTTACGACCGCGCAGCCACTGCCGGCGCACGGCTCTGGGATATCCGGAGCGAAGATACCGCCCGCAGCTGGATAAGCCAGGCAGTTGAGGCCGCAAATCGTGACGGCGTCACGTTCTCCATCCGGCCGGTCACGCCCAGGACGTTCCGGGATTCGTTTGCGATGCACCTGGTTCAGCACCAGGTACCCCAGAAGGTCATTCAGACCCTGATGGGCCACAAGGACGCGAAGTCGACCGAATGGTATACGCGGGTGTTTGC
>NZ_JASCAK010000010.1:0-4839 GCF_029967885.1 Pantoea sp. V106_11 | reverse complement strand
TCATGGGGATGTCCTCATGTGGCTTATGAAGACATTACTAACATCACGGTGTATTAATCAACGGGGAGCAGGTCAAATTAGTTGTATTTGATACCGATATATATAATTGGAATCTTCAGTAATTTTATTTTAGTGCTGTAACTCATTGATTTTAGGAGCAGTGTGTTTTTTTCTTCTAGGGTTGAAAATTATCTTTATTTGCCGTTATTTTTTCCTTGCAATATATCTTATCAACAATTAGATTGCATTCCACACAACGAATCAACCTAACTTAATAGCGAGAGAAATCATGACTACTAACTTCAGCAAAATGACACGTGAACAACTTGATGCCATGCAATTACAATTGTCAGAGGCAAAGAAACAACTAGATCAGATCGATGAGATGAAGTACAAGCATTAGCCGATAAGTATGGAAAGTCACTAAATGAATTACTCTCTATCGTAGGGGGAAGCACTAAGACTTCAGATAAGAAAAGTAGTAACAAAGAGTACTCTATAGTGCTTGATGGTAATGAGTATAAAGATACTGAGAAACTGAATAACAAAACGTTAAGTACTGATACATACAAGGAAGTTGTAGAGCAAGTTAAACAAAATGAAGAGTACAGTAAGTTTCCAGTTGAACAGATTGCACGTGAAGTATTCTTACAAACCTACAGTAAAGGTTATTCAGATTCACATCCTTTGAATGCTCAGTTTAACGGTATCAAGTTCCATTTGAATGAACGCATGAATAATACCATCACATTACGTGTATACGAACAGTACTGCATGGTGGCTGGTGTTGAGCAGACCAAACAAGCCTTCAAAAAATATGTTACTGAAGCCTTTGATGCATGAAATGCCTTTGTGTAGATAGATATGAAGTACTGAAGGCTGATGATGTCGGAAAGGTTCAGTACTTCATTGATGGGCACGAAGTACCGAATCTTGAAGAGATTGAAGCCACTCACGATGACCGAAAACGGCTTCTGGTACTTGAAGTGCTTTTAGAGCAGGTAATGTAGAAGTACTCAAGGACGTTTGAGTACTACTTACTCAAAGCAGGATAACTAACGCAGGTATAGCCAGAATTGAAGAGTACCATCGTATTACCTTTCAATGGTACAAATGGGAATGATACATAGTCTAAATTTCCCATAGAAACATTAAAATGCAGATTTCTATCGTTGAGTAATAGTCGTTTGGCTTGAGCAGGAAAAGTACCTTCACCTTTTTGCGTCACAAGGAATGATATTGGGAAGAAATGTAAGGCACAACAATAGCAATTGTGTCCGTTATTGTGGAAGAGAACATGTCTGGCGGTAATTTGTACTCGTTTGGGGTAGAACCAATAGTAAAGATCATGAGTATCTTCAAAAGTTTCCGTTTCACCTAAAACGTACTTACGAAGAGGGGTAAAGAACGGGGTATCAACTAGTGTTTTTTTGCACTCGTCAACTGATGATGCGGCTATCAAATGTCCAAGCATGGCTCGCGTAAATTCAACTGCATTAAATGGAACTTTGATATAGTTTGTAAGCGAATTTGCATTGGTTAGATATAACTTCAATTGGTCTGTGAAATTTCTTGTGGCGTCTGAAATGTATTGATCTCTAGAACCTAAAATCTCATTGTTGCAATGCTTACATATTGTCTTAAAAACTGTACCGGATACTGCATCGATTGGTTTGACTGAAGTTGTGCCCCACCATTCACTGATGGTTTTTTGAAGCATTGGTGTTAAAGTTATAGCACTTTTAGGTGGAACATGATCCTTACTAAGCTTACCAAATTGGCCGCATATTAAACAATAACCTTCTTCGATACGAATATGTCTGATTCTTTCGCTGATTGTAGTCATAGTTAAAATTTATTTAATTTCATTCGGGTTAAGTTCGAATATTTGGTCAAAAGGAATTGCTAATTTATTTTCAACTAACGTCTTCATTAATGCGTTTAGTTCATCTTCCTTTCCTTGTTTGGGTTCCGAGTACAAAACTTCTGCTGGAGTCAGGGATATTAGTAATTCATAGTGAACACACTGTTCCCAAGCCAAATTGAAGTAACTTAACAAAGCTTTAAAAGAAGATTCTATCGATTCGCTTTTGGCTTTTATCCCCCAGCGTGCTGCTGATGTGAGATTGTTATCAAGTTCAATACACCTGTATGCTAACTCTTTAACCTTACTTTTAACAGAGTTATACTCATCTCTTTTATCTCTATAACTAGAGATATTTATTAAGTCATAATTAATTTTATGAATATTAGATAAAATTGAATCATATTCCGTCAAAAGGGATTTGGCTACGCTTATTGCTTCATTTTGTTTGTGTGAATCAAACCACCTCAAAGCTTTATACATGGCCACCATCGCTGCAAATGCCATCAGTATATTACATGCTGCACTTATCCAATCCGAAAGATTACCAATATCTTTCTTATAAGCCCCAACAATGACTAACCACAGGGAAAGTACTAACAGTATTCCGATAGCGACTTCTTTAAATATCTTCCATGCTTTTTTAGCTACCTTCCAAACCTCACCTTTCATGGTCTTATCCTTTAACCCAAAAGTATCTAAATATCACAAAATCATTGAATTTCATAGTTCTATGATAAATACCTCATGATACATATGAGGATTTACCATGTTAAGAATCGAATATAGCAAAACACAAGATAAGTACCTCTTCTTGTACGTCACAGATGAAGTAAGGATCAGTTGTACGGATACTGACTCATTTACGGTTGAGGATAGAGATTATAGAGCAGTACAGATACACAACATTTGGAGCTATCTGAACCCGAGCCAAGATGCCCTGTTTGAACTCAGTGTGCTTACACAGTACTCAAATGAAGTGATCAACGCGGTACAAGTACTCAAAGCTTGCGGAGGAAAGGATTAAGATTGATAGTTTTAAGGTTGGTAGATTTGAGTTAAGGAAAGCAGGGGAAGAAATTCAGTACTACATTGATGGTAAGCTAGTTCAGTATCCCGAACTAGCTTGGGACTCACCAGAGCGTATCACCCTAGATGTACTCAAGGAAAAGTACGATCATGAGAGTCGTGATAGTGGATTGAAGTGGGAAGATGAAAATTAAATCATCTTCCGGTTAACTATAAATTAAATCTGTAGGTTTAACCAAACAAAAAATTTTGAAGAGTAATGAAAAATTACGAGAATAGCAGCGAGCCATAGAAGAACTGCACCAAGGGCTAAAATAAATGTAGCGGCTCTTTTTAAATGCCGTATAACGATGTTGACCTCTTTTGGTTTCTCATTAATTATTGTGACATTATAATGATTTAATAAAACGTGATGATCACCATCTTTTGAACGACAAATATATTGCATGCCAAACTCAAAGCTACCAACGAAAACAACGGAAGATAAAATGATAGGAAATGCTAATGGTGTGTAATTTATGTTGTGAATAAAAACAGACACCTCAAATATTGCAAGCCAACAGAATAGCATTAAAAGATAGAAGCAAGTATTTATTTTGGATATGGATAGTTTTCGATTTTTATTAACCTTGAAATTTGAATTTAGATGAGTAGAGTAAATGCTGCCAGAAAATAAAGGTTCTAACAGGCTAGTGTGATATTCCCAGTTTTTTTGCCTGTATACACTATTTTTCAATATGTTTGCTGCAATTATTGTTATCAGTGTACCTATTGATGATAGAAAAAGAATGCCATAGTAAAGATTAAAAAACACATCATCGTTTGCAGCAGGGGTACTGCTAGAACCTTTAAAAGACTGACTTAGCAAAAGACCTGAGATAGTTACCAGTGCACTTATTACAGTCAAATGTATGTAGTTCTTTTCCAATAAAGTTCAATCTCGAATTTTCTTATGTCGTGTGCCTTATCGTAAGCTTCCTTCAGCTTCGATAAATCTCTTGTTGTTAGGAATAGCTTAAGGGGATTGTTTACACCTAATAAGCGGTCAATGTATTCCTTTTGATGATTGTAATAGTACTCTTGAGCAAAGCCATCGTCGGAAATATTATCAATGTCTTTAGTTGTCATAGTGATTCCTTTCTAACATATTTGAGTTACTGCTAAAATCTATGATAATAAAGTCAGATAAGTTATTATATACTCACTCGCCATAAAGCGTAACTACGGGTTGTTCTGCACAAACTTTTCGTGGTTCATGGCGAGTCCTATCAGTTACAACCAAATTGATTGCAGTTCCTAGAGAAGCTATTTCCGTTTGAATCCTGACCTCTGACGTTATAGTTACCATTGCCGTAACTGGTAGTTGTAGAGTTCCAAGAATTCCCGTCTGCATCATGCCCACGAGTCATCGTCTGATTTCCCATACGGGTACTGTTTTGATTCCAAGAACTACCAGTACTTGAATTATAGCCTTGAACGTTAGTTGTATTACCGTATCTCTGTACGTGGTAGGTATTGCCGGAATTATCAGTACAAGTCTGATAGGCATCACTACCAAAGCACCCAGCCCATGACACAACAGGAATGAAGAGAAAAACCAATGCAATCCGTTTCATTTAGTTTACCAATGTAATTAATTTGAAAGGATATTTTAAAGCTAATGTAGGTTTTTTATCACTACTAAAATTGGCAGTACTAAAACGGCAACTCACCTTGCCTATCCATATCGACAAAATCCAAGTCACCACCATGTAATTTTAACATCATCTCGTGATGCGTAAACCAACTACCTATATCAAAAATTGATACTGGTTCATCCAGTACAAACCAATAGGCAGTTTGTGTAACCCTCCCGAACCAGAACATACGTGACCAGCCCCCAGTATTAGATACAACCTTCAGTTAGTAATGTCGGTGGGTTTTTCTTCATGTTTCCCGTTTCGCCA
>NZ_JASCAK010000009.1:0-5226 GCF_029967885.1 Pantoea sp. V106_11 | reverse complement strand
AGGGTGGTTTTACCGTGGTCAACGTGACCGATGGTTCCCACGTTTACGTGCAGTTTGTTACGTTGAAATTGCTCTTTAGCCATCGCTTGTCCCTCTAAGACACGGATATATCAAAGATATCGTCACATTAACCAGGCATTGCCTGACTGCAAGGAGTTACAGAGAAAAATCAGGAGGGAGATAAAGGAAGTGGTGCTGATACCCAGAGTCGAACTGGGGACCTCACCCTTACCAAGGGTGCGCTCTACCAACTGAGCCATATCAGCACATCTGGAGCGGGCAGCGGGAATCGAACCCGCATCATCAGCTTGGAAGGCTGAGGTAATAGCCATTATACGATGCCCGCATCCTGGAACTCGGCTACCTGTTCTTTCTGTAGCTTGTGAATAACAGAGGATGTCCTCTGTTATCCTTCGCCCGTCAGCGAAGCTGACTGACTTTGACTGAGCTTACACCCAATCTGAATTCAGGGTGAGAAGAAGTGACTCACCTGCCAGATAAACAGGTTGTTTATCTGTTTCTCAACCCGGGGGTTGAAATGGTGGTGGGAGAAGGATTCGAACCTTCGAAGTCTGTGACGGCAGATTTACAGTCTGCTCCCTTTGGCCGCTCGGGAATCCCACCTACTTGATGGTGCCGGCTACCGGAATCGAACTGGTGACCTACTGATTACAAGTCAGTTGCTCTACCAACTGAGCTAAGCCGGCATCAAGTGACGCGCATTCTAGGAAGGTCGGCAGAAGGATGCAACAAAAAAATCACTGTTTTTGTTCTATCGCTTACTATTTGTGCAAAGCATCGCAATTTACCCCTGATATGCAGAAATAACATCCAATTATTGGTTAAAATTTCTCTTCGCTCTCTTTCCGATAATGTTGCTCCCTCCCCCTGTCTCGCCCACTTTGTTGTCTTCATCCCTCAGGTTTTCTTAGGCCTCTGCCAGAAAAATGCATTAACTGCTCAGTTTTCAATCACCTCATGCGTACTTTTATCGCGACAGGACCCTACCTAAGGCCGCAGCCTTGAGTGTTATCCCCTAAAAGTTTTCAGGCGACACTGCCCGGCATGAAGATAAGTATCAGTATCAGGCGAAAGGCAGATAAAAACGTCACGGCTGACAGACCACCTGTGGGGCGGTTCGGTGCCTGAGGAGAATAAGGGCTGATAATCTGCATAAGCGTTCGTAGAGCGGCTGTGTGACTCACAGACAGCCTGTCATGCTGTCCACCGCATAGCAGGTCGGGTGAGCATGAAACTCAGATGCGATAAAGAACGTCGCTGACAGCCTCTATAAGAATGTCTGATGCACCAGCGTCGCTGACAGATAAGCTATGGCTGTCCTTAATACAGCAGCACGAGACCGAAGACGCCAGGGCAGACAGGGTTCACGCAATGGAGAGCAAGCGCTGACAATCTGCATGCGCCTGTACGACACAGCGCGGCTGTCTTTCGAACAGCAGGCACGGACGTCGTGCTATAGCGCCAGCTGTGCAGCATCAAAAGGGTATATCCGGGCATATCTGATGCCATGCACCCGGCCTGAATCATGCGTCACGATGACAGCGGTGCGAAAGCCACAAACGCCTTTGCACAAAATTGCCTGATGTCTGAATGGCAATAAAAAGCATAACGATTAAAGATTTCAAGTCTCTGTACCGACGATTTATCAAATCTGCGGAGAGGCTTGCGAAAGCAAGCCGCCGTTTATTTTTTACTTCTTTTAAAAGCTATACTGGTGATACCCTCCAGCCCATTGTTCTCGTTAATAGCCCTGTGACCGGCAATTCATTTCTCTACACGGCCCGACTCGTCATCGGCGAAAATGTACAGATCGGTTTGAATCTGCAGTCAAATGTATACTTATGGATAAAACGACATCACTTACGACGCCTTATTTACAGTTCACTCGTGAACAGTGGGCGGCATTACGCGACTCGGTTCCAATGACGCTGTCAGAGGATGAGATCGCGCAATTGAAAGGGATCAATGAAGATCTTTCCATTGAGGAAGTGGCAGAAATCTACCTGCCTCTATCACGTCTGCTTAATTTCTATATAAGTTCAAATGTCCGCCGTCAGGCCGTGCTGGAGCAGTTTCTGGGAACGAATGGGCAAAAAATTCCTTATATCATCAGCATTGCAGGCAGCGTTGCGGTGGGCAAAAGCACCACTGCTCGTGTTTTGCAGGCGCTTCTGAGCCGCTGGCCCGGACACCGTAAGGTTGAGTTAATTACGACAGATGGTTTTCTTCATCCCAATGCCGTGCTGAAAGAGCGCGGCTTAATGAAGAAAAAAGGCTTTCCTCAGTCCTATGATATGCATCGGCTGGTGAAATTTGTTTCCGACCTTAAGTCGGGCGCCAGCCAGGTTACCGCTCCCGTCTACTCCCATTTAATTTATGATGTTATTCCGGATGGCGATAAGGTTGTCCAGCAACCTGATATTCTGATTCTGGAAGGGTTAAATGTGCTGCAGAGCGGCATGGATTATCCTCACGATCCACACCATGTTTTTGTTTCCGACTTTGTGGATTTTTCAATCTATGTGGATGCTGAAGAAGATCTTTTGCAGCGCTGGTATGTGAATCGTTTCCTTAAATTTCGCCAGGGCGCTTTTACCGATCCCAACTCTTATTTTCATCACTATGCTCAGCTACCTGAAGACGAAGCCGTTAATATTGCTGGCTCATTGTGGCGGGAGATTAACTGGTTGAATCTGAAAGAAAATATTCTCCCTACACGTGAAAGAGCCAGCTTAATTATGACGAAAAGCGGTAACCACGCGGTGGAAAAACTGCGTCTCAGAAAATAACAGGTGGCGATTAAGCCTGCCAAAAGCAGGCTTTATTTTATTTTTCAAACCGGTCGAAGAGATATTTCTCCCCCTACCCACGATTGAATTTTTCCGTCTTGTTCCAGCTGCAAACCACCCTGATTATCAATGCCACGAGCAATACCGTGCACTTCACGTTCACCAATCAGTAATTTAACCGGGCGATTGATGAAGTTGTCCAGTTCGGCCCAGCGCGTCACAAAGGGCGTTAATCCCTCCTGCTCAAATACGGGTAGTGCTTCACGCAGGCGATTAATCAGTGTTGCTGCCAGTTCATTGCGATTAATTGTCACGCCGGCTTCCTGTAAGTTAATCCAGCCCTGATTAATCTGCGCCGCTTCGGCAGTTCTCATCGCCAGATTAATTCCGGCGCCCATCACGATTTGTGCTGCATCGCCGGTTTTACCGGTTAATTCAACCAGGATCCCCGCTAACTTCCGGTCATGAAGATAAATGTCGTTAGGCCATTTTACCCGTACGTCCTGCGCACCTAATGACCGCAGCGTTTCCGCCATAATGATACCAATCACCAGGCTCAGCCCCATTGCCGCTGCCGGGCCCTGTTCCAGGCGCCAGTACATAGACATATAGAGGTTGGCACCAAAGGGTGAAAACCAGTGACGTCCGCGTCGGCCACGTCCTGCCTGCTGATATTCAGCGAGGCAGACGGATCCTGAAGGCAGAGAATGCATACGTTCGAGTAAATACTGATTAGTTGAATCAATAACCGGTATTACGGCTATATCAGCCTGAGACAGTTGCCCCAAAATCTCTTGTTCATTGAGCAACTGAAGTGGGGCTGGAAAACTGTAGCCTTTACCTGTGACGGTATACACCTCAAGGCCCCAGCTTTTTAACGTTTGAATATGTTTATTAATCGCCGCACGGCTCATACCAAGCGTTTCACCGAGTTGCTCACCCGAGTGAAATTCACCATCGGCCAGGATATCGATTAATTTAAGCGGTACGCTATGATCCTTCATGAGATGACCTCTACAGCGTTACATTCACCCTGAGCCTGAATGAAACGAACTTCTGGCTCCAGCCAGACATTAAATTTTTCACCTACCCGGGTACGTACCTTTTTTGCCAGCGCGACAATGTCGTCGGGTGTGGCATTTTCAGCATTGATTAACACTAATGCCTGCTGCTGATGCACTGCCGCACCGCCAATTCGGCTGCCTTTAAGCTGGCATTGATCGATGAGCCAGCCTGCAGCCAGTTTACTATCACCTGTAGGCTGAGGATAATGTGGCATCGCTGGGTACTCACTCAACAGCACAGCCGCCTGCTGGCCAGTTATCACGGGATTTTTAAAAAAACTGCCCACGTTACCGGTTATTTTCGGATCCGGTAATTTACTCTGTCGCATATGACAGACCGCATGAAAAACATCCCAGGCATTTGCCGTGGCAGGGTTTAGCGTTTTTAAATCACCGTAGGTCAGGACGGGCTGCCAGTGTTTTTTCAATGAAAATCCGACAGCGATAATCGTGTAGCCTGACTGGTACTGATGTTTGAAAATACTGTCGCGATAACCAAACTGGCAATCGTCACGGCTCAAACGCTGTGTGAGACCGGTATGCAGATTTAGTACATCGACGTATTCACATACATCTTTTAATTCAACGCCATAGGCACCGATATTCTGTATGGGTGCTGATCCTACCATTCCAGGAATGAGTGCCAGATTTTCCAGACCCGAAATCCCTTTTTCCAGGGTAGTTTTTACCAGTTGGTGCCAGTTCTCGCCCGCGCCAACGTGCAGTTTCCAGCGCTCAGTCTCATCAAGGATTTCAACCCCTGCAATGCGGTTGATCACCACCACGCCTGCAAAGTCCTCAAGGAAGAGCACGTTGCTGCCCTCCCCGAGGATCAGAAAAGGTTGCTGGCTATGCTGGCTCATTTGCCAGGCTGAAAGTATGGCTTCCGGCGATTCGGCGACAATACGTGTTTTTGCGCTGACATCAAGCCCCAGCGTGTTGTCGGCTTTTAATGAGATGTACGAACTGGACATGATACGGCCTTAACGGGTTAATCTGCCGGTAGTTTACCGCATCACAACGGTAATGCGGGGGAATTTGCATGCGATGAAAGGCTTTCAACGATTTTGCGGCTCCTGAAAATCCTGATAGCGACAGAAATAAAGTGGATGGGTGGATACCGGGAGGCTGGCAGGTAACGATTTTCACAGTTTTGTTTCAGATGATGCTCAGAATGACGCAGTGCGGGAGAGGATTAAAGCAGCAAGAGCGGCGTTGCAGACCCGCGGTTGTATCGGGGTCATGATGAGACGGAATATGATGGGGGCTATCTGGCAGATCGCAGACGTAAAAAAGCCCTGAACGTCAGTTCAGGGCTTCTTCACTTGTTTGATGCCTGGCAGTTTATGAAT
>NZ_JASCAK010000008.1:0-6100 GCF_029967885.1 Pantoea sp. V106_11 | reverse complement strand
TCCCTTTGCCGTTGGCACTTTGCCCTTCGCCGCGCCGTACCAACCGAAACAGGGTTTCAGCAACCGACAGAGGAGAAGCAGCATGAACACACACAACGTCAGGGTCAAAACCGCCGCAACCGAAACCACCGAAACGCGGGTTTTAGGGCCAAACGTCAACGGCCTTCCGTCCGGTGTCGCGCAGACGCTGGCGTTTCTGGGCCATCTGGCAGAGGACGGCATGGAAGAGGGAGAACGTGCGGAAGTGCTGCTCGGTTCGCTGTTAAACCTCGCGGAAGCCCTGCGCGATGCCGTGCCGGACTGGTCAGCCCGTCGCCCACGCCTGCCGTTTCCGCTGGTTCGGGCGTGGCTGGCAGCGCGTGACATTGCCCTGTCGCAGTTCGGTGAAATCGGTCAGGGCGCATGGGAATACGCCCTGAACGACCTGCGCACAGAACTGGACGCGGGCTTTCACTTCTGGCGCGACGACATCTGGTGATTTTTATGCGCCGCTCAGGCGGCGTAACCCCCCCAACCACTGACAGGGAGAACTCCATGAACCTGATTATCCGTGACGTCCTGACGGGCCTCGATGCCGACCTGCTGAAATGCCGGAATCACCAGGAGGCGGCGTTTATCGCCTCACTGTACGACGGCGGGCGCGACACCGCCGAGGAGGAGCGGCTTTACTGGCAGGGCCGCGAGAAAGCGGCGCTGAGAGAGCCAGCGGAAATTGACGTTCACCGCTTTCATGACGCACTGGGCGTGGCGTATCCGCTGAACTGGTCATGCAGTGAAGACGGGGAGTGTGAAACGTTCATGCTGGCCGAGTTTTACTGCGGGCAGGTGACCGACATTTACGCCCGTACCGGCGTGCGTTACTTCCGGCTGCGGGATTACAGCAGCCTTGACCACGCGCAGATCATGACGCGCGTTAAGGAGGTTTTTGACCTGAGTCAGAAATGAAAAAAGCAGGCCTGAGCCTGCTCTGTCCACGCCGGATGTGTACCCCGCAAAAAGTCGCATCCGGCATCGTAAAACCTACATGGAGAGATAAACCATGCAATTTGACCCACAAATCGTGTCACACGCGCAGGCATTTGTAAATGCCCGCCGTAACGGGAAACGCGCCCGCGTTCCGGCTATGCAGGTGAGGCAATGGCCGTTCTTTATTGCTCTGGTCAACGCAGGCCTCGGCCTCGCGTGATGTAAATCCGGCCGCCTCCCTGCGGGGCGGCCGTTTAAGGAGTGGTTTATGTCACAGTTAGATTTTGCCGATTTTTTTAACCAGGCTGAAGACCCTGCACCCGTGCCGGTTGCCGTTCCCCTGGCAGCTGCGGCCCGCGAGCCGTCACCCGCACACCGCATGATGAGCATCGAGACGGCGCGTAAACAGTTCGTGAGCGTGTTCAGGCACACGGCCCGTCACCTGCGCCGCTGGGACGTGTTCAGCGACTTTATCACGCTGGCGGCGAGTGAACTCGACCTTGCCACGATCCGCGCACCGGAAAGCATGGCGCGCTGCCGCAAAATCTGCGAGCGCTACAGACCGGATGACATCAGCGACCTTCACCGGCTTTTCGGCCTGATGGTGAGCGCGCTGGAAGCGAAGTTTCATGACTTTCTGGGGGCCATTTTCATGGAGCTGGAGCTGGGCGACGGCAGGCAGGGGCAGTATTTTACGCCGTACTCCGTACAGTCGCTGATGGCGCGCATGCTCATGCCTGGCGTACAGGAAGCCGTGAAGCGTGAAGGGCTGTTTACGCTTTCAGAGCCGACCTGCGGCGCGGGCGGCATGGTGGTTGCGGTGGCCGAATGCATGCTTGAGGCAGGACTGAACCCCTCGGAGCAGATGTTTGCCAGTTGTATTGATATTGATCCGGTGGCGGCGGATATGGCGTTTATTCAGCTTTCGCTGCTGGGTATTCCCGCCGAAGTCATCACCGGCAACACGCTGACGTTGAAGTTCAGCCGCGTGCGTTACACACCGGTCTATTACGCCAGTGACTTCGGGGAACGTCTGAAAACGCAACGCAGAATTAACGCGATGATGGATTTCATGCGTTCGCTGTCTGACGGGCAGGTAAACGCAGGCCCGTAACCGCCTCAGTCGGACCACCCCCTGCGGGCGGTTGTTCATAGTCGCCCGCAGGGGGCGAAAGAAACAGCGGGTAAAGTGTTTCCTTATGCGAAACGCTTTGGTATAATGTTTCGTGACGGGAAACAAGGGGATGGAGCATGATCAAAAGCTGGAAGCACAAAGGGTTACAGAAGCTCTATGAAAAAGGCGACACGAGCGGCGTTCAGGCAAAGGATGCTGAACGTATCCGGCTGCGCCTGCTGGCCATCGATGAGGCCGGTTCGACGGATGAGTTCAGCCGCTATCCCGGTTTTCGTTTCCATCCGCTCAAAGGTGATCGCAAAAACCTGTATGCCATTACGGTGCGGGCCAACTGGCGCATCACCTTCGAGTTTACCGACGGCAACGCTTACATTCTCAACCTGGAGGACTATCACTGATGGCGATGCACAATCCCCCGCATCCTGGTGGCTTCATTACGGAGTACCTGGAAGACAATAACGTGAGCCTGCGTAAAATGGCGAAAGACCTGGGCGTCTCTCCGGCGGCGCTGAGCAAGGTGGCGTCCGGCAAGGCGGCCGTCAGCCCCGAAATGGCGGTACGGCTGGAGGCGGGGTTAGGCATTGCCGCGCGTCTCTGGCTGGCGATGCAGGCCGCTTTCGACCTGCACAAGGCGCGGGAAAATACTGATGTGTCGGGCGTCATGCTGCGCCCTGGCCTGGCCCCCTTCTCAGAGGACGCGCAGGCCGGAAAGGACGCATAAGACGCCTGACCGGAACGCCGCCGTAACCCTGTCGCCCACGGCAGGGATGTTCCCCGCCTGCACCGCCGTATCACCCCCGCGCCCCTGCGGGGCAGGGAAGAGGCGGTGCTGACGCACCGCGCCTCCCCCGTCGCGTTCTGTACCGCCTCCCACTGATGGCCGTTATCACCCTGTTGTTTATATGCCGGTGCCGCTTGTGGTGGCCAGTGTGTGGTTGCTGCCTTTACTGAATTAACGTCAACAGCCACAGCCGGGACATGGCCCCTTCGGCTCCTGCCCTGGCGGGCAGTCGTCAGCCCCACTCCGACAGGCGGCGATAAAGCTGCCGCCCGTCTCCGCCGAACCGCAAAGGGCCGCGTTTCGGGCCTCCCGGCTAAGGTCTGATGGCTGAGGTCAAGGGCTGCAACCGGCTGGCGCCGGTGCGTTCACCGGGCGCGGGCGCGCCCTTTAAGGCCGTCACGCCGTTCCGTCGTGCCGCAGGTGTTCATGCTCATTTCATCCCCGTGCGGCTGTCCTGTTCCGGTTGTTCTGCGCGGAGGGCTGACAGTACCACCGGCAGCTCAGACAAACAGGGGTGAAATGCACTCAGCCAAAAACTTTTCGCATACCCCCGCAAAAACTTTTTGTCTTCGCCCCTGGTTGTCCTCCCTTTGCCGTTGGCACTTTGCCCTTCGCCGCGCCGTACCAACCGAAACAGGGTTTCAGCAACCGACAGAGGAGAAGCAGCATGAACACACACAACGTCAAGGTCAAAACCGCCACAACCGAAACCACCGAAACGTGGGTGAAACAAAACTTCGATGTGCTTCTGCTCCTGCGTGCAGACCGTCTGCTCACCCTGGCGCAACTGGAAGGCAATCTGATGATGTACCGCGCCCTGGCTGCGATGGATGCGTTTGGTCCGGATCACCTTGATGACCTGTTATCTGATGTCCGGTACGCGGCAGAACGCATCACGACGATGCTTGATGAAGGCGATATCGCCACCCCGGTTGCGTACGAGCTGGCAACGTCCGTCCTCTCGCTGATCTTTGAAACTGTGCCACCAGAAGAGTGGGACGGGGTGGACGTGCCTGACCTGCCCGAACTGTCGTGGCTTCAGGAAAATGCCCCGCTTCAGCGTGAGGCGCTGCGTCAGTCGTTTATCGAGGCGGCGCGTCCGTTTGGCCTTACCGTCAGCGGTCGCATGGAGTTTCCCGACGACGATTTCTATCCCGGCACGTACTGGTGTGACGCAGAAGTCTCCCTGGGCCGTGCGGACTCTCTCCCGGAGGCGATGGAGCTGCTGGTAAAGGCAGACCTGAGCGGGGACTGGAAGCAGGAGGAACAGGGTGGGTACGGCTTTGCACCGCACATCGCCACCATTACCGATATTGCACGCCGCGTGGTGCTGCGCGGCAATGCCCGCACGCTGGAGTGGGCCGCGCCGGAAACCGATCCGGCTGCATTTGAACGTATTGCGGCAAAGAAAAAGGCGCTGCGTGAGCAGGCCGCCTACGAGGCTGGCTGGGACAACCATGCGACGGCCCGCCAGCTACGCCAGGAGGCCGACATGCTGGATGTGAGCAGTGTTCATGCCGTCTGGCAGAACCATCCGCACGTGGCGGAAGCGCTGCGGGAATATCAGCATCCGTCCACGCGCCTGGACGAAACCGAAATCATGGAGGGCATGGAGTTTTAGGCGCAAAAAAAGCAGGGTTCCCCCTGCTTTCTTCACGGCGGGTAGTTACAGCTACCCGCCACATCAAAATCCGAGTCGAGGAAACGAACATGAATTTTGACCCGCAAATCGTCGCACAGGCGGCGCTGTTTGTAAACGCACTGCGCAGCGGCCAGCAGGCACACGTACCGGCAATGCCGTTCAGACTGTGGCCCGTTTTTATCGGCTGCGTCAGGCTGATGATGAGGGCCAGCGCATGAGCCAGAAAAATCAGGCAGTAAATGCCGAACTCATACGCGTCACCGAGGACGACATTGCGCGCGCGCTGGGCCAGTACTGCGTCATCACCCTGGACAACGGTGACGAAGCGTTTTACATCCACGGTCAGTTTATTCACAGCACGGAAGGGGCGAATGATGATCCGACCCTGAAGGAAATCGCGAGGCTGTCGGCCCGCGCGGGATGGCAGGCGCTGAACTGCATCGAACTGCCGGTGCCGGAATCCGGTGAGGTCTGCTGGTCAGACATCGTGGAGCAGCTGGCCCGCCGCACGCCTTCTGAGGAGGTGAGGGCCACGGTGACTGTAACGGGTTGCGAAACGAAGCGGGGCAGGGGGGTGCATTTCTGTGGTCATCCGTTGCTGAGTGGCCACAATGCGAATATGTGGTTTCCGGTGGCAAAGGAGGAGTCGTGGTTTGAAGCGGTTGAGCGCGTTCTGGTCATGAACGGGCTGGCCGAAAACCTTTGCAGTCTGGAGCCGCTGCGAAAAGGCAGCGATTACAACGACTGGCGTGCCATCTATAACCGCAAAGTGCGTATCTGACGGGGCAGGGCCGGTTGTTTCCGGCCCTGCTGTCACCCACTCAGGAGAAGTTCCCGATGCTGAAAAACACCCCATCCGCTGTGGTAACGCCCACTGTAGTTGCGCCTCCGGAATCACTGAAAATAGCCGACCTCGATGACCTGGCAGATTACGCGCTGCATCCGGTTCCGTGGGAAATAACCGACGTAACCTGTAGCGCTGCGGCGGCAGTCGTCACCTTCGCCCGCTGCACGGGGCTGGACAGTAAAAATGACCTGGCAGAAACGGCCATTACCGATCTGCTGGCAAATCTTATGCACCTGTGCAGCGCAAAGGATCTGCCGTTCTGCGAGCTGCTTATCCGCGCCGGTGAGCATTTCAGGGATGAAGCCGCAGGCTGATTCCGTGCCGTGCAGGGCGCAAACCCTGCAGGCCCTTCGGGCCGGGCAAAACCCGGTGCTGACGCACCGGCTCCCTCCCTCCGCGTGCTGTGACTCTGCGGGGCAGCTTCACCACTCTGATACGTCATGTGACCATTCTGGCCAGTATTTATGCCAGAACGGGTATGGCCGGTTGAGTTTATGGCCAGCTTCATCTGTCTGATGAACCATTTTCGCCTTTTCAGAAGCCTCGGCCGGAACATGGCCCCCTTCGGCTCCTGCCCTGGCGGGCAGTCGTCAGCCCCACTCCGACAGGCGGCGGAAAAGCTGCCGCCCGTCTCCGCCGAACCGCAAAGGGCCGCGTTTCGGGCCTCCCGGCTAAGGTCTGATGGCTGAGGTCAAGGGCTGCAACCGGCTG
Source organism: Pantoea sp. V106_11 (assembly GCF_029967885.1). NCBI lineage: Bacteria > Pseudomonadati > Pseudomonadota > Gammaproteobacteria > Enterobacterales > Erwiniaceae > Pantoea > Pantoea sp. V106_11. The sequence continues at coordinate 18 of NZ_JASCAK010000008.1, read as the reverse complement.
GCGCCGGTGCGTTCACCG
>NZ_JASCAK010000007.1:0-21532 GCF_029967885.1 Pantoea sp. V106_11 | reverse complement strand
GGAAACTCCTGGGAGCCTCCTGCTGAACACCGCGTTACGTAAGCCGTTGTGCCGTGTCAGTGGAGGCGCATTATAGGCAAATATTTTAGGCTGACAAGCGCTAATTCAAATAAATCTTTCGAGTGATTACTTTCCAGGCAATACGCTTTAAAAAAAGCCAAAACCACAGATTCCGCGTACAAAAAACGGGCGTAACGCCCGTTTTTAATAAATATGCCTTTACTGGTGGGCAGTAATGACGTCGTCTTTTACGTCCATCTCAATCACTTTGCCCGGGACCAGCTCACCAGAAAGAATCTGCTGTGCCAGTGGGTTTTCTATCTGCTGCTGGATTGCGCGTTTCAGTGGACGCGCACCGTAAACCGGGTCATAACCGTTTTCGCCCAACAGTTTGATCGCCGCATCAGAGATATGCAGCTGATAGCCTCGGTCTTCCAGACGTTTGTACAGCCGCTGCAGTTGAATCTGTGCAATAGACGCAATGTGTTTTTCACCCAGCGGATGGAACACCACTACCTCGTCAATACGGTTCACGAACTCTGGACGGAAATGTTGACCCACTACGCCCATCACCAGATTTTTCATCTCGGGATAATTCAGATTGCCGAAACGTTCCTGAATTAAATCTGAGCCCAGGTTAGAGGTCATGATCACGACCGTATTGCGGAAATCAACGGTGCGCCCTTGTCCGTCCGTCAACCGGCCATCATCCAGAACCTGCAGCAAAATATTGAAGACATCGGGATGCGCCTTCTCGATTTCATCCAACAGGATCACAGAATAAGGACGACGGCGAACCGCTTCAGTCAGATAGCCGCCCTCTTCATAGCCGACATAACCCGGAGGTGCGCCCACCAACCGCGACACAGAATGTTTTTCCATAAATTCTGACATGTCGATACGAACCATCGCATCGTCACTGTCGAACAGGAAGTTAGCCAGTGATTTACACAGTTCCGTTTTACCCACACCTGTTGGGCCCAGGAACAGGAACGACCCGACAGGACGATTAGGATCGGCCAGACCTGCGCGGCTACGGCGAATGGCATTGGAAACCGCTTCAACCGCTTCATCCTGTCCGATGACTCGTGAATGCAGTTCCTGCTCCATGCGCAGAAGTTTGTCGCGCTCTCCTTCCATCATCCGGGCGACCGGAATACCGGTCCAGCGCGCCAGAACATCGGCAATCTCAACGTCCGTTACGCGGTTACGCAGCAGCTTCATCGTCTTGCCTTCAGACTGTGTAGCGGAAGCCAGCTGTTTCTCCAGCGCCGGGATCTTGCCGTACTGCAGTTCAGACATCTGTGCCAGATCGCCTGAGCGACGTGCCTGCTCAAGGGTAAGGCGCGCCTGCTCCAGCTCCGCTTTGATATTCTGCGTGCCGGTCAACGAGGCCTTTTCCGCTTTCCACTCTTCTTCCAGCTCGGCATATTCACGCTCTTTCTGGTTTAGCTCGGCTTCCAGCATATCCAGACGTTTGACGCTGGCATCATCAGATTCTTTCTTTAACGCCTGCTGTTCCAGCTTCAGCTGAATAATACGGCGCTCCAGACGATCCAGCGCTTCCGGCTTGGAGTCAATCTGCATACGGATACTGGATGCCGCCTCATCAATCAGGTCAATCGCCTTATCTGGCAACTGGCGATCGGCTATGTAGCGATGAGAAAGCGTTGCTGCCGCGACGATAGCCGGGTCAGTGATCTGCACATGGTGGTGCAACTCATAACGCTCTTTCAAACCCCGCAAAATCGCGATGGTATCTTCAACGCTGGGCTCTGCCACAAACACTTTCTGGAAACGGCGCTCCAGCGCGGCGTCTTTCTCGATATACTGGCGATATTCGTCCAGCGTGGTAGCGCCGACACAGTGTAACTCGCCGCGCGCCAGCGCAGGCTTCAGCATATTGCCGGCGTCCATTGCACCATCTGCTTTACCCGCGCCCACCATGGTATGCAGCTCATCAATAAACAGAATGACGTTGCCTTCCTGCTTAGACAGGTCGCTGAGCACGCCTTTCAGACGCTCTTCGAATTCACCACGGTATTTAGCCCCTGCCACCAGCGCGCCCATATCCAGTGCCAGCACACGGCGGCCTTTCAGCCCTTCCGGCACTTCACCATTGATAATGCGCTGCGCCAGCCCTTCGACGATGGCGGTTTTACCTACGCCGGGCTCACCAATCAACACGGGGTTGTTTTTAGTACGACGTTGCAGTACCTGGATGGTACGGCGAATCTCTTCATCACGCCCAATCACCGGATCGAGCTTGCCTTTCTCGGCGCGCTCGGTGAGATCGATCGTATATTTCTTTAAAGCCTGACGCTGATCTTCAGCACCCTGATCGTTCACGTTGTCGCCTCCACGAAGTTGTTCAATCGCTTTGGTGAGCTTTTCGTTGGTGACGCCTGCGGATTTCAATATGTCCGCCAGCGAGCCACGTGAATCCAGGGCTGCCAAAACAAATAATTCTGATGAGATAAAGTTGTCGTTGCGCTTCTGTGCCAGCTTATCGCACAGGTTAAGCACTCGGATCAGGTCGGATGATGGCTGCACATCTCCGCCGCTGCCTTCTACCTGCGGCAAACGGTCAATAGCCTGATCAATTTGCGTACGTAACGATGCTACGTCAGTACCGGCTGAGGACAACAGGGGCGCAACGGAACTCCCTTCCTGCTTGAGCAACGCGCTCATCAGGTGCAAGGGTTCAATAAACTGGTTATCGTGTCCTAAAGCCAAAGACTGCGCGTCGGACAGAGCGAGTTGAAATTTATTAGTAAGACGATCCAGACGCATAATTCCTCCCATTACAGGTCAAATGCTACTGGAGATTAAAATGAGGTCATTCCTCAAATATTCAAGGTTAATGACCTGAAAAAGGACTAAAAAACGCTCTGTCTGGATCGTCTTACGGGCTAAGACTATAACAGCCAAATTAAAGTTGCCATACGGCCGGTGATGCCATCCCGACGATAGGAGAAAAAATCGTCCTGCTCGCTAAAGGTACAACGTGAATCCGCACTCACTGATTTCACGCCTGCAGCATGGAGCCGCTGACGGGCCAGTAGCCAGATATCCGCGTAGAATTTTTCCCCCGCCGGACGAAAAGCGGCAGCTGCCTCAGGATCGTGATTCATAAACGCGCGACGCACTTCTGCACCGACTTCGAACGCATCAGGACCAATGGCCGGCCCGAGCCAGGCGTGAATATTGCCGGGCGCAGCCTGAAACTGTGCCAGGGTATTTTCCAGTACGCCGCCACACAGCCCGCGCCATCCTGCATGAGCCGCAGCAACTTCACGGCCGTCATCCGAACAAAACAGCACAGGCAGGCAGTCAGCCGTCATGATTGCACATACCACGCCCGTTTCCCGCGTAATACAAGCATCTGCCTGTCGCGGCGCGGTTCCCCCTGCGCTCAGGCAGGCAACGTCGGTTGAATGAACCTGCTCCAGCCACTGCGGCATCGCGGGCAACGCCGCAAGCGCTATCAGCCGCTCACGGTTGGCTGCCACATGATGCAGCTTGTCACCGACATGGCTGCCGAGATTAAGCGAACGCCAGTTCCCCTCGCTCACGCCGCCCTGCCGTAACGTTGAGACGGCACGCACCCGATCGGGTGCCGGCCATTGTGGAATAATCAGGCTCATAGCCAGTCCAGCTGATCCTTGAACATCTCTGTATCCGCTTTCAGCGCATCAATCAGATCAATCATGTCCTGAGGTATCGCGGCATGGAATTCCATCTCAATCCCAGAGATAGGATGGTAAAGCCGGAGCATCGTCGCATGCAGCGCCTGGCGATCAAACCCGCGCAGCGTGGTAATAAAGTCTTCCGATGCGCCTTTTGGCGGACGCGGACGGCCACCGTAAAGCGGGTCGCCCACCAGAGGATGATTAATGTGCGACATATGCACACGGATCTGGTGCGTACGGCCGGTTTCCAGGCGCAGACGCAACCGCGTATGAGCACGGAAATGCTCCATGATGCGATAGTGAGTGACAGCCGGTTTCCCCATGGGATGCACGGACATATGCGTACGTTTAGTTGAGTGACGGCTAATCGGTTCATCGACCGTGCCGCCAGCAGTCATCGTACCGATGGCGACCGCTTCATATTCACGTGTAATTTCACGGCGCTGAAGGGCGTCGACAAGGTGCGTTTGCGCCGGGACGGTTTTCGCCACGACCATCAGCCCGGTTGTATCTTTGTCCAGGCGATGAACGATGCCCGCGCGCGGCACATCGGCAATGGCGGGATAGTGATGCAGCAGCGCATTGAGTACGGTGCCATCAGGATTGCCCGCGCCCGGATGCACCACAAAGTCACGTGGTTTATTGATGACAATGATATCTTCATCTTCGTAGACGATATCCAGCGGGATATTTTGGGGTTCCCAGCGCTGCTCTTCTTCGATCTCAGCATCGATGGTCACGCGCTCGCCGCCGAGCACTTTTTCTTTCGGCTTATCAGTCACAGTGCCGTTGACACTGACGCGCTGGTTAAGGATCCACTCTTTTATGCGGGAACGTGAATAATCAGGGAACAATTCCGCCAAAGTTTGATCTAAACGTTGTCCGAGTTGTGATTCGGATACCGTTGCGGTGAGTTGAACTTGTTGTGCCATATACAGCTTCTTCGTTAACGTTGGGTTTTACGGCGATGCCGTTTAATATAATGTGCTATCGTACCTGGTCATTACCGGGAGCTATACGGACAGCTTCCGCCATAACATTTTGAGGATAATCACTTCGTCATGACGCGTATGAAATATCTGGTGGCTGCAGCCACACTGAGCCTGGCACTTGTTGGTTGTTCCGGCTCAAATGACGCGGTACCGGACAACCCGCCTTCTGAAATCTATGCTACAGCGCAACAAAAGCTGCAGGACGGTAACTTTAAAGCGGCGATTAAGCAACTGGAAGCGCTGGATAATCGTTACCCATTCGGTCCCTATTCGCAGCAGGTTCAGTTGGATTTGATCTACGCGTACTATAAAAATGCCGATCTGCCGATGGCGCAGGCTGCCATCAGCCGCTTTATGCGTTTAAATCCTACGCATCCTAATATCGATTACGTCATCTATATGAAAGGGCTGACGGATATGGCGCTGGATGATTCGGCATTGCAGGGCTTTTTCGGCATCGACCGTTCCGATCGCGATCCTACCCATGCTCGTGATGCATTCCGCGACTTTGCACAGCTGCTGCGCAGCTATCCAAACAGCCAATATGCAGCCGATGCCTATAAACGTCAGGTCTATCTGAAAGACCGTTTGTCAAAATATGAGCTTTCAGTGGCGCAATTCTATACCAAGCGTGGGGCCTATGTCGCGGTTGTTAACCGTGTTGAAGGCATGATGCGCGATTATCCGGACACGCAGGCGACGCACGATGCGTTACCGCTGATGGAAAACGCCTATCGCCAGTTGCAACTGAACGCCGAGGCGGATAAAGTCGCAAAAATTATCGCAGCAAACAACGACTGAGACGTTCGCGCGTTGAGCCACAAAAAAAGCAGCCCTGGAGGCTGCTTTTTTATGCGCATAAAACAGGCAAAATGTTGATTTACCTGTTGAGCTAACTTATCAAGAATGCCTTGATAAGGCGTTAGCTTCAAGGCTTTTCGGCCACATTCTCGCCCTTTCTCACAATTTGCTGTAGTTGACAAAAAGTGACATTTTTTTGTGATCAAAATCACACATCTACAGAGATATCGCGCTATGCTGGATCCATTCAGACGGCAATCACAGAGAGGTAAGCATAATGATCGTGAATATTACCAGTAAGCAAATGGAAATTACTCCAGCCATCCGTGAACACGTCGAAGACCGTCTCGCCAAGTTAGAAAAGTGGCAAACCGACCTGATTAACCCGCATATCGTTCTGTCGAAAGAATCCAAAGAGTTTGTGGCAGACGCCACGATTAATACGCCAAACGGTACACTGGTCGCCAGTGCCAAACATGACGATATGTACACTGCTATCAACGATCTGATAGGAAAACTCGAGCGCCAACTTAATAAAGTGCAGCACAAATCTGAAGCGCGCCGCGCGGCCACCAGCGTTAAAGACTTTACCCCCGCCGCCGAAGAGTAAGTTTTGTCCTCACCTTCCTGACGCGCCTACGGGCGCGTTTTTTGTTGACAGCTTTTCATCTGTGCGGTTACTCTCAGAACAGCTTATTTTTGGAACCTGTCATGAAAACACTGTCGTTTTTCTTCGCTTTCTTTTTTACCTTCCCCTGACTGGGAGGCCATTCGTCGTGTAAAAAGAAAGCGAAGACGAACAACAAAGCCTCCCAACCGGGAGGCTTTTTTATTGGATAGCTTACAGGTGAGCCTTATGACCCCGGACAATCCGCTTCTGGCACTGCGTGATAAAATCAGCGCCGTTGATGAAAAACTACTGACGTTACTCGCTGAACGGCGTTTGCTGGCCGTGGAGGTTGCAAAGGCGAAGCTGGCAACGCACCGCCCTGTCCGCGACGTCGAACGTGAACGCGCACTGATTGAGCACCTCATCGTACTGGGTAAAAAACATCAGTTGGATGCGCACTACATTACCCGCCTGTTTCAGTTAGTGATTGAAGATTCGGTTCTGACTCAGCAGGCCTTGCTGCAAAAAAACCTCAACCATACGCATGCTCATGCGGCCCGCATCGCCTTCTTAGGCCCGAAAGGCTCTTACTCTCATCTGGCTGCCCGTCAGTATGCCGCGCGTCATTTCAGTAACATGGTTGAATGCGGTTGCCTGAAATTTCATGACATTATCAAGCAGGTGGAGAATAACGCGGCGGATTACGCCGTCTTACCGATCGAGAATACCAGCTCCGGTTCAATCAACGATGTGTACGACCTGCTGCAACAGACCAACCTCTCTATCGTAGGGGAACTGACGCTTCCGATTGAGCACTGCATGTTGGTCAGTAGCCAGAGCGACCTGGAACAGATTGAAACGGTCTACAGCCATCCGCAGCCTTTTCAGCAGACCAGCCACTTCATTAACCGCTTCCCGCACTGGAAGATTGTCTACACCGAAAGCACCGCCGCTGCCATGGAAAAAGTGGCCGCGCTCAACTCACCTAAGGTCGCGGCGATCGGTAGCGAAGCCGGTGGCGAGCTGTATCAGTTACAGGTGCTGGAGCGTAATCTGGCCAACCAACAGCAGAATCACACACGCTTTATTGTCCTGGCCCGTAAGCCCATCGAAGTATCCGATCAGATTTCGGCGAAAACGACGCTGATCATGGCAACCGGCCAGCAGGCGGGTGCACTGGTTGACGCACTGTTGGTCTTGCGCCAGCACAACCTGATTATGAGCAAACTGGAATCCCGGCCTATCAACGGTAACCCGTGGGAAGAGATGTTTTATCTGGATGTGCAGGGCAATCTGCAGTCTGAAAAGATGCAGCAGGCATTAGAAGAGCTGAGGGCGATGACGCGTTCGTTAAAAGTACTTGGCTGTTACCCCAGCGAAAATATCATTCCCGTTGAACCCGACAAGTAATCAGTAAAAAGGCATCCAACTGGATGCCTTTTTAGCTTATGGCCGGCTGTCGTTCGCCGAGCGCAGCAGGCTTCGGCTCTCAACCAAAAAGCGTTTGGCGTGATCGCCAAACCACTCTTCTACCCGGTTGAAGCTGGCAATAAAGGCGTTTTTATCACCTTGTTCCAGCAGGGCAATGGCTTCACCAAAGCGCTGATAATAACGTTTGATAAGGTTCAGGTTATTTTCAGACGACATAATGATATCCGCATACAGCTGCGGATCCTGTGCAAACAGGCGCCCCACCATTGCCAGCTCAAGCCGGTAAATGGGCGAGGACAAAGCCAGGAGCTGATCAAGATTGACATTCTCTTCAGCCAGGTGAAGGCCATAAGCAAAAGTCGCGAAATGGCGCAGCGCCTGGATAAATGCCATATTCTGATCGTGTTCTTCTGCCCCAATGCGATGCAGGCGCGCTCCCCAGACCTGTATCTGCTCCAGAAACCATTGATAGGCTTCCGGCTGCCGCCCATCGCACCAGACCACAACCTGCTTGGCAAGACTGCCGCTGTCCGGCCCGAACATAGGATGCAGACCGAGTACCGGTCCCTGATGCGCCGCCAGCATCGCCTGTAGGGGGCGATTCTTGACGGACGCCAGATCCACCAGGATACAGTCATCCGGCAGCGCAGGGAGTTGTTGAATCACCTGCTCGGTCAGATGGATAGGCACGCTGATGATCACCATACCGGCATCGCTGAACAGCGTTTCCGCCCGATCCCAGTCATCTTTATCCAGCGTTTTTACCTGGTAGCCCGACAGCGTCAGCATTTTATTAAACAGGCGTCCCATCTGGCCATTACCGCCGACGATCACCACCGGACGTAACTCGGGACGCAGGGTTTTAAACCCTTTATCATTTTCGCTGGTATAGGATTCTCGCATGACGCGGCGCAATACGTCTTCAATCAGATCGCCAGACACGCCCAGCGCTTCTGCCTCTTTGCGACGGGACGCCAGCATAGAAGCTTCCCGCTCCGGAACATAGATTGGCAAACCATGGCGGCTTTTAACTTCGCCGACTTCCGCTACCAGTTCCAAACGTTTTGCCAGTAGATCCAGCAGTGCTTTATCTACCGTATCAATTTGTTCGCGTAATGCAGTTAATTCAGCCACCATTGCCCACTACACCTCGTGTGAAAGACGCGCCGACAGAACCTCGTTTAGCTCATCATGCATTTCGCGCAGTAACGCCTCGGTGACGTTCCAGTTGATGCAGGCATCGGTAACAGAGACGCCGTACTTCATCTCACTGCGCGGCTGCTCGGAAGACTGATTGCCTTCGCTAATGTGGCTTTCCAGCATCAGGCCAATAATCGAACGGTTGCCTTTCTTGATCTGATCGATGGCCGATTGCGCGACGCCAGGCTGACGGCGGTAGTCTTTATCAGAGTTACCGTGGCTGCAATCTATCATTAAGGCCGGGCGGAGTCCCGCTTTAAGCATGGCCGTTTCACATTGTGCCACGTCTTCCGGACTGTAGTTTGGTGCTTTGCCGCCGCGTAAAATAACGTGCCCGTCAGGATTTCCCTGTGTTTGCAACAGGCAAACCTGGCCTGACTGATTGATACCCACAAACCGATGAGGCATTGCCGCCGCGCGCATGGCATTTATCGCCGTCCCCAGGCTGCCGTCGGTACCGTTTTTAAAGCCCACCGGCATTGACAGGCCTGAAGCCATTTCACGGTGGGTTTGTGATTCCGTCGTGCGTGCGCCAATCGCCGACCAGCTAAAAAGATCGCCCAAATATTGCGGGCTGTTTGGATCCAGCGCTTCCGTCGCTAACGGCAAGCCCATATCGACAAGATTCACCAGCAACTCACGGGCAATGTGCAAACCCGCTTCCATATCAAATGAGTTATCCATGTAAGGATCGTTAATTAACCCCTTCCAGCCAACGGTCGTGCGGGGTTTCTCAAAGTAGACGCGCATAACAAGGTACAGTCGATCTTTCACCTGCTCAGAGAGGCTTTGCAGACGACGCGCATAATCCAGAGCCGCTTCTGTATCGTGAATTGAGCATGGGCCACAAACCACTAACAGGCGGGAATCACGGCCTGCAATGATATCCGCAATCGTCTGGCGCGAGGCGGCGATTTGCGCCTGCTGCGCATTGCTCAACGGGAATTTCGTTTTAAGCTCTTCGGGAGTAATCAACACCTGCTCATTGGCGATATGAACATTGTTTAACGCGTCTTTTTGCATCGTCCTGTCCTTTACACTCATTTATGCGGTCACGGGATCCTCATGGAGGAGAGATGAAACTGTATCATAATGAGTACACTCGACAACCCCTTATGTACACTTTATTTACCATCAAAAATAAAACACCTGAAAATATCAATAAAATATATTTAATATCAATGAATTAAAAAAATAAAAACACAATCAGTCAGGCTGTCATTGTGTAAACATAAATATACATAGCATCTATTCCACCACCGAAATCCCCCTGTTAATATTGATACGTTAACTGACAAGGACGAAAACATGATCCAGACCACTGCAGCCATTCGCCTGCGTCCCTTTGATCTAAGCGATATTGAGGCCTTCACCGTAGCCGTTAATGACTCTTTGGATACGTTATTGCCCTGGATGAGTTGGGCGCATCCGGATTATCAGCCGGATGAAGCCGAAAGCTGGATTCGCTTTACACACTTACAACGCGCACTTAAAGAAGCGGAAGAATTTGCCATCGTGGATGCCCAGAACCGCCTGTTAGGTGGTGCAGGCTTTCGCTTTGCTAAAAAACCGGGAGAGTTTTGCGCTTTGGGGTACTGGGTTCGCAGTGACGCGCAATGTCAGGGTGTTGCCACGCAAGCGGTAAAGCTGTTACTGGAATTTGGCTTTGCGCGCCCGGATGTACAGACAATAGAACTGCTGGCGGTGGAGAATAACTTCGCCAGCAGACGTGTAGCGGAAAAGAGTGGCGGGCGCTTTATCGATTACCGTTATGGTTTAATTGTTTTAGACAGCGGGCCGGTCAACGCGGCGATCTATCATTTCCAGCGCCCCTCATGAAAAGGCATGAGATCGTACTCAGCGGTCGTAGGCCTCAACATAAGCGACAAGCCAGCTGTTAACGTCCATGGTTTTCCCGGTATTACGCAGAATGATAATGCCGGATTCGATCCGTACCAGTTCGAATGCGCGCATCTCTCTGTGGAAATGACAATAGCCTTTGATAAACATCCCATCGCAGGACTCCACATCCACGCGCCGGTAAGCCACCTTACCCTCGTAGTCAAAATAGCTGAACCCGATCTCTTTTAGACTCAGCCAGGGCATATCAACCTCGACCAGGGGCACATGCGCCGTCATCGCCGTGGACGTTTTGTTCTTACGTGCCAGTTCCTTTTTGTGTTCGCGGCCTGCCCAAACAAGGATCACGTTAGCCGCCACAAAGATAAGGGCCGGACCATACAACCCCAGCGCAAGAAAAAGGGGAAACAACACGAATCCCATGCTTACCCAGACTGCGGTCAGGCAGCGGCAAAGCCACTTATGCTTGTTGCCTTCCAGTGCATATCGGGCTGAATAGAATGAGGCGAGCGAAAATATAAAGCCGGAAACTAAAAAAACGACGTCTTTCAAAACCTGTCCTTAGGGCAATGAGATTGAATAAGAGAATAATCGGTTGTGTCCGATGACGAGCAGATTGCGTTACGCAGCATCCCGGCGGTTGGCATGCACGGCATCGCAAAGATACCTGTTCTGTTCCGACAGGTTTTCCTTTATGTGAGACAGCGTTTTGGTCTGGCACACTTTGCCTGCAGATGACGGCAAACATTCGGCGTAGGCATTTTTTAGGCACTGGCATAAAAAAGGGGCTGGCACATTGCCAACCCCTTGTTTGCTATTAACTTTTAGATGTCGCGTTAGCGATACCTTAGTTAAGACGCTCTTTGATACGAGCAGACTTACCAGTACGCTCACGCAGGTAGTACAGTTTGGCTTTACGCACAGCGCCACGACGTTTAACAGCGATGCTGTCAATTACCGGAGAGTGAGTCTGGAAGACACGCTCAACGCCTTCGCCGTTAGAAATTTTGCGAACAGTGAATGCAGAGTGCAGACCGCGGTTACGAATAGCGATAACCACGCCCTCGAATGCCTGCAGACGTTTTTTAGAACCTTCAACGACCCATACTTTCACTTCCACGGTATCACCCGGACGGAAGGAAGGTACGTCCTGTTTCATCTGCTCTTGTTCAATTTGCTTAATAATGTTGCTCATAATTAAATCTCTTATCCTGGGTAAACTGATAGTCAGGGAAGATCACTCTCCCGCATCATCGTTTTGTTGCTGGTGTTCCTGTTGGAACGCCTTAAGCAACCTTGCTTGCTCTTCAGTCAGAGCCAGGTTTTCCAGAAGTTCAGGTCTTCTTAGCCAGGTACGGCCTAGCGACTGTTTCAGGCGCCACTGGCGAATATCGGCATGGTTGCCCGACAGCAAAACTGGCGGAACGTCCATCCCTTCTAACACTTCAGGTCGGGTATAGTGCGGACAATCCAGCAATCCGTCAGAGAACGAATCCTCATCGGCTGACGCCTGTTTGCCGAGTACTCCCGGAATGAACCGGGCAACCGCGTCAATCATCGTCATTGCTGGCAGTTCCCCGCCGCTGAGAACGTAATCACCGATTGACCATTCTTCATCAATTTCGGTCTGGATTACGCGCTCATCAATCCCTTCATAGCGACCACAGACAAGGATGAGCTTGTCTCGTGATGCCAGTTCGCAAACGCCCTGTTGGTCAAGTTTGCGGCCCTGAGGTGAAAGATATATCACCCTGGCACCCTCTCCCGCCGCTGCTTTCGCTGCGGAGATGGCATCCCGTAAAGGTTGTACCATCATCAGCATTCCCGGTCCGCCACCATAAGGACGATCGTCCACAGTACGGTGCCGGTCGTGCGTGAAGTCACGTGGACTCCAGCTTTGAACGCTGAGCAGGCCATTTTTTACTGCCCGGCCAGTTACCCCGTAATCGGTAATAGCGCGAAACATTTCTGGAAACAGGCTAATTACACCAATCCACATTGTCTTCGCCGTTACGTTACCGTTTGATTCGGAGATCAAAAACCAGGATCCCAATCTACTTCAATAAGGCCAGTAGAGAGATCGACTTTCTTGATAACCTGTTCATCAAGAAACGGAATTAACCGCTCCTGTACACCAAACGCATCTTTCAGGTTTGCCTTCACGACGAGAACGTCGTTCGAACCGGTTTCCATCATATCGACGACTTTACCCAGTTCGTAGCCTTCAACGTTGACTACCTTGCAACCCATCAGGTCTTTCCAGTAGTACTCACCGTTATCCAGCGCAGGCAGCTGCGTCGAGTCGACCTGAATTTCGCAATTGGTCAACTGTGCCGCCGCATCCCGATCGTCAATGCCTTTGACTTTGATGATCAGGTCCTGATTGTGGTGCTTCCAACCATCCAGTTCCACCTGCTGCCATTTACCGGCGCGCTGGATAAACCAGGGTTGGTAGTCAAAGATGCTTTCAGCGTCTTCAGTGGAGGAAAACACTTTGAGCCAGCCGCGAATGCCGTATGCCGCACCCATTTTCCCCAAAACAATCGGGTTAACAGGTGCCTGTGCGGCAAGTTGTCTGCTCATGCTCACCACCGTGACAGATTAAGCTGCTTTCTTTGCTTCTTTGATCAGCGCGTTAACGCGATCAGAAAGCGTTGCGCCCTGGCCAACCCAGTGCTCGATACGATCCAGATCCAGACGCAGACCTTCTGCCTGACCAGATGCGATCGGGTTGAAGAAACCTACGCGCTCGATGAAGCGACCGTTGCGTGCATTGCGGCTGTCAGTGACGACGACCTGATAGAACGGACGCTTTTTAGCGCCGTGACGTGCCAAACGAATTGTTACCATAACATCCTCTTCAGTTAATAAAACACCCGGCCCCCATCGAGGAACGGGGTCCGGGTGCTGTATAAAAAGCCCGAAAATTTTACTCATTTTGGCGCAAAAAGCAACCTAAACCGAGTAATCCCAGGCTTTTTTGTGGAACCCATTAGCGTCCTGGGAAACCTGGCGGCATCATACCTTTCATGCCGCGCATCATTTTCGCCATTCCGCCCTTCTTCATTTTCTTCATCATCCGCTGCATGTCGTCGAACTGCTTTAATAAGCGGTTAACGTCCTGCACCTGCATGCCCGAGCCGGTAGCGATGCGGCGCTTGCGCGAACCTTTGATAATTTCTGGTTTTTCACGCTCTTTACGTGTCATCGAATTGATGATGGCTTCCATGCGCACCAGCACTTTGTCATCCATCTGCGATTTCACGTTGTCTGGCAGTTGCCCCATGCCCGGCAGCTTGCCCATCAGGCTCGCCATACCGCCCATGTTACGCATCTGCTTTAACTGCTCAAGGAAGTCATTGAGATCAAAACCGTCGCCGGTTTTCAGTTTCTTCGCCAGTTTTTCCGCTTGCGCGCGGTCAACTTTACTTTCGATATCTTCAATAAGCGACAGCACGTCGCCCATGCCAAGAATACGCGAGGCAATGCGGTCAGGATAAAAGGCTTCCAGCGCATCGGTCTTCTCGCCCATCCCCATAAATTTGATCGGCTTGCCGGTGATATGGCGAATAGACAGGGCAGCACCACCGCGTGCATCGCCATCCACCTTCGTCAGAATAACCCCTGTCAGCGGCAGCGCTTCATTAAAGGCTTTGGCGGTATTCGCCGCATCCTGACCGGTCATGGCATCCACGACAAACAGGGTTTCTACCGGATTAATTGCGGCGTGAACCTGTTTAATCTCGTCCATCATCGCTTCGTCTACGTGCAGACGACCCGCGGTATCGACCAGCAATACGTCATAAAACTTGAGTTTGGCTTCACGCAGCGCGTTGTTGACGATATCAACGGGCTTCTGGCTCAGATCCGAGGGGCAAAAATCCACACCGACCTGCTGTGCCAGTGTCTCAAGCTGTTTGATCGCCGCCGGGCGATAAACGTCAGCAGATACCACCAGCACTTTTTTCTTGTGCTTTTCACGCAGAAATTTACCCAGCTTACCGACACTGGTGGTTTTACCCGCACCCTGCAGACCGGCCATCAGCACAACGGCCGGCGGCTGTGCGGCAAGATCCAGCGCGTTGTTTTCTGCGCCCATCGCCGTAACCAGTTCGTTACGGACAATTTTGATAAATTCCTGGCCCGGCGTCAGGCTTTTGTTGACGTCTTGGCCTACCGCGCTCTCTTTGACGCGATTAATGAAGTCACGCACCACCGGCAGCGCAACGTCAGCTTCCAGCAGCGCCATGCGCACTTCGCGCAGCGTATCTTTAATGTTGTCTTCAGTCAGCCTTCCGCGGCCGCTGATATTGCGCAGAGTTTGCGACAAACGATCGGTTAAATTGTCAAACATTGTCTCTCACTTAAAAAAAATCGCGAGGCACCATACCGGCAGAATGCGGCGGATTATAACACGAAGCCGAGGCGATCTCTTCACTTCCACCTCAGTTCCTCATCAATTCCACCTTAGATCGTTTGGAGCCTGCTGCGGCTGGCGCTATACTGCCCTTTTCCTTTATCTGACTGATGCCTGAAAGGAACTATGTCCGTTTTCGCGATTGTGGCGCTGTTCGCCTACTCCCTGAGCCTTGCACTCATCATCCCCAGCCTGTTGAAGCGTCAAAGCGGCTGGCGCAGGTTAGCTGTGCTGTCGGCCTGTGTGGCGTTAGTCACGCACGCTGTCGCCCTGCAGCAGCGTATCTTTGCCGTTGATGGCGGGCAAAATCTCAGCCTGTTGAATATCGGCTCTCTGGTCAGCCTGCTGATTTGTGCAATCATGACCATTGTTGCCTCCCGAAATCGTGGCTGGCTACTGCTGCCGATTGTTTACAGCTTTGCATTAATTAACCTGGCCTTTGCCACTTTTGTCCCGAATGCGTTTATTACGCACCTTGAAACCACGCCCGGCATTATGATTCATATCGGGCTGTCGCTGTTTGCCTATGCAACACTCATCATCGCGGCGTTGTACGCGTTGCAGCTTGCGTGGATTGATTACCAGCTTAAGAACAAAAAACTGGCTTTCACTCAGGACATGCCACCGCTGCTGACCATTGAACGTAAAATGTTTCACATCACCCAGGTTGGCGTTGTGTTACTGACGCTGGTGCTGTGTACCGGCCTGTTTTATATGCATGACCTGTTCAGCGCCGAAAACGTAGATAAGGCCGTGCTATCGATTATTGCCTGGTTTGTCTACATCGTTCTGCTCTGGGGCCACTATCATGAAGGCTGGCGTGGTCGCCGCGTAGTGTGGTTTAACTGCGGCGGCGCAGCGCTGCTCACGATGGCGTACTTTGGCAGTCGCGTACTGCAACACCTGCTCATTCACAGTTCTTAATAAAAGGAAGTTTTGCGGTGGAACATGTTTCGACCACGACGTTGATTGTCACACTCATCATTATGGTGTTGGTTTCAGCCTATTTTTCAGGCTCTGAAACCGGCATGATGACGCTCAATCGTTATAAACTGCGCCATCAGGCTAAACATGGCCATCGCGCAGCCCGCCGCGTCGAAAAATTGTTAAAGCGCCCGGATCGCCTCATCAGCCTGGTCCTTATCGGTAATAACCTGGTCAATATTCTGGCGTCCGCCATTGGTACTATCGTAGGGATGCGTTTGTATGGCGATGCCGGTGTCGCGATCGCGACCGGTATCCTGACATTTGTTGTACTGGTGTTTGCAGAAGTGCTGCCCAAAACGGTTGCTGCACTTTATCCAGAAAAAGTCGCTTACCCTAGTAGCTTTCTGCTCGGTCCGCTGCAATACATCATGCTGCCCCTGGTGTGGTTGCTTAACACCATTACCCGACTGCTGATGCGACTGGTGGGCATCCGGGCGGATGGTGCGATTAGTTCAGCGCTCAGTAAAGAAGAGTTGCGTACCATCGTTTACGAATCGCGTACGCACATGTCGCGCCGCAATCAGGATATGTTGTTATCTGTACTGGACCTTGAAAAGGTCAGTGTGGACGACATTATGGTGCCGCGTAACGAGATTGTTGGTATTAACATCAACGATGACTGGAAATCAGTCATCCGTCAGTTAAGCCATTCACCGCACGGTCGCATTGTCCTGTTCCGTGATTCGCTGGATGATTGTGTAGGGATGCTGCGGGTGCGCGAAGCCTGGCGCATGATGACCGAGAAAAAAGAGTTTACGAAAGAGATGCTGCTGCGTGCCGCCGATGAGATCTACTACATTCCCGAAGGCACGCCGCTCAACGTTCAGTTGGTGAAATTTCAGCGCAACAAGAAAAAGACCGGTCTGGTCGTGGATGAGTACGGCGATATCAAAGGCCTGATTTCGATAGAGGACATTCTGGAGGAGATTGTGGGTGATTTCACGACCTCAATGTCTCCGTCGCTGGCTGAAGAAGTGATGCCGCAAAATGATGGCTCCGTACTGATTGAAGGTAGCGCGAATATTCGTGAGATCAATAAAGCCTTCAACTGGCAACTGCCTGAGCAGGAAGCGCGTACCATCAACGGTATGTTACTGGAAGCACTGGAAGAGATTCCAACAGTGAACACGCGCGTTCAGGTGAATCACTATGATGTTGATATTCTGGATGTGCAGGACAATATGATTAAGCAGGTTCGCATCACACCACAGACACCGCTCAAGCAATCCGTAGGATCCTGATGCTCATAAAAAACTGCACCTTACTCAGTTGGGTGTCCAACTTTTTGGGTGCAGTTCATTGCAAGGCGGTTTTTTTCGCCTGACCCGCAGGTTTTTGAAAAGCCCGCCGTCGTCATGCAGGCGCTGTTATAAAAAACGCCGCTCATGTGCGGCGTTTTACTGTCCGGACTAACCTAACTGACTAGATGTGCAGCTCTTTCAGTTTTTCGGCAGGCAGTTTCAGATCGTCATTGTGGTTAACACCGATCTCCTGCGCCAGCACGTTGCGGGCAATTTGCTGAGCTTCATCCAGAGAATGCAGTTTATAGCTGCCACACTGATATTCGTTCAGCTCTGGAATCTGGTTCTGATCTTTCACCTTCAGCACGTCTTCCATCGCGCCTTTCCAGGCTTGTGCCACACGTTGCTCGTCTGGTGTACCAATCAGGCTCATGTAGAAGCCTGTGCGGCAACCCATAGGTGAAATATCAACAATCTCTACGCCGTTACCGTTGAGATGGTTACGCATAAAGCCCGCAAACAAATGCTCAAGCGTGTGGATCCCACGTTCAGTCAGAATGTCGATATTGGGGCGACAAAAACGCAGGTCAAAAACAGTAATCGTATCGCCATGGGGAGTCTTCATGGTTTTTGCTACACGCACTGCGGGCGCGGCCATGATGGTGTGATCAACAGTAAAACTATCCAGTAATGGCATACGTCACCTCTTTGTCTGAAAAATTTTTTGAGAACGATGAAACTTTTCCGATCGCCCAGCGTCTGAATATATGAAAGACGCGCATTTGTTATCATCCATCCCTGACAACAGAGATGTTAATTTGGCCACATTGATGTGGCCTTTTTCTTTTCTACCCTTCCCGGCCAGCCAGATAGGTTTCAAAATCTAACGTATCATTCGCTTCAAGCTGCTGCTGCGCGGCAACGGACGCCTGTGCCTGACGCGCAAAGTCTTCCGGCTTGAGCACTTCCAGTGGCTCGTTAACCAGCAACTGCTGATACTGCTCTGCCAGAGCGATGCCCGTTCCCGTCACGCCGCTTTCTTTCATGGCTTTAAGAATACGCGCCGAATAGGTTAGCTCAGGATCGTCGAAGGATGCTACCAGTTCGTCACAGACTTGCTGATATTCTGTTGTGCCTTGATTGCTGTCCAGCGCTTCCGCAACGCGGCGCAAATCAGCAAACAGTGTCTTGCCGACCTCGACCAGTGAATACTCTGCTTCACCGCAGCCGACTGCAATTTTCAGATCGGGTTTGCGCCCTTCCAGCACCACGCGATTCCAGTTCTGCCGACTGCACTGCAATTCATCAGAGCTCATCTCTGGCGCATCTGCCAGCGTGCACCAAATCAGGAACAGATCCAGGAACCGCACCTGGTTTTCATCCACCCCGATGGGCGAGAAAGGGTTAATGTCCATTGAGCGCACTTCGATGTACTCGATGCCGCCACGTTGCAGGGCATCGGAAGGCGCTTCACCGGATCGGGTAACGCGCTTGGGACGAATCGGCGCATAGAGCTCATTCTCAATCTGCAGGACGTTAGTGTTCAGCTGCAACCAGTTTCCGTCTGCATCCCGCGTGCCCATCTTCACGAAGTCTTCAGAAGGCGTTTTAATCGCTTTTTTCAGGGCGCTGACATAACCCTCAAGAGAGTTAAAGGTAATACCCAGCGAGCTCTGCGACTTATTGGTATAGCCCAGGTCACTCAGACGCAGCGAAGTGGCATAGGGGAGCCAGAGCGTACCTTTATTATCGGTGTCAAACGGCAGTGCGCTCTCGCTGCCCTGCAGGAAACTGGAACAAATTGCAGGCGATGCGCCAAACAGATAAGGGATGATCCAGCCAAAACGATAGTAGTTGCGGATCAGCCGCAGATAACCGGCAGATATGGTTTCTTTACCGCTTTCATAATCTTTTACGTCCGCCCAGGCCTGCCAGAAGGACAGCGGCAGCGAGAAGTTGTAATGGATACCGGAGATGGTTTGCATCAACGCACCATAGCGGTTCTTTAATCCCTGACGGTAAAGGGTTTTCATACGACCGATATTGGATTTGCCGTATTGTGCCAGCGTAATTTTATCCGCATCTTCAATCAGGCAAGGCATGCTGAAAGGCCACATGCGCTCTTCACCGAGTTCGCGGGCAACATGACGATGAACGTCACGCAAAAACGCCAGCATGTGATCGATGCTGTGATCAACCGGGGTAATAAACTCCAGCAGCGTTTCAGCAAAGTCGGTGGTGATCCAGTCATGCTTAAGCGCCGACCCCAGTGACTCTGGATGCGCGGTCGTCGCAAGATGACCATCTGGCTGCACACGCAGCGTTTCACGTTCAATGCCACGGCCAATGCCTTTAAGTGCATCAGGATGCGCTTCCAGCCAGGATAACGCTTTTGATACGTCGGGGATCACATTAACCTCCCGCTGTGTGAATAATTTATTTTTGTTCAGCATAGTGTTAACCCTAGCCCCGAATCAGTACGAATCAATGCCACCATTCCATGCCCTGTAATGTGGCGGTCGCAATAACGATATAACGCAGCGTTTTACCGATAGCCAGAAACAGTATCGAGGGCAACCAGCCAAAGCGTAACCAACCTGCAAGAACGCAGAGCAGATCGCCTACAACCGGTAGCCAACTTAACAACAGTGCTGCCGGCCCCAGCCGTTGCAACCACGTCATCGCTGTCTCATGCCATCGCCCCTGACGTTTTAACGGCAATAAGCGACCCAAAATTATGTTGGTCAAGCCACCCAGGGTATTCCCTAACGATGCGACTAAAATCAACCCATAAACTGATGCGCTTTTCGCGATCAGTAGTGCAACTAACAGCGCCTCTGAGCTACCCGGAAGTAACGTCGCACTGAGAAAGCTGCTACTCAATAAAGACACATAAGCCAGTGTTTCGCTCACAGCAGGCGAACATCAACCACGGCCATCCCTGCGGCCTTCGCTGCCTGCACGCCAAAATCAGCGTCTTCGAACACCACACAGCGCTCTGGCGCGATGCCCATCAGCGCAGCACAGCGTAGAAAGGTATCGGGCTCAGGCTTGTGACGCTGCACGTCGTCGGCCCCCACCACAGCAGAAAAGAGATCTCTGACACCCAACTGGCTGAGCAGCGCATCAGCCATAGCGTGCTCACTACCTGTACCCACAGCCAAAGGGCGGCGACCATAGTACGCCTTGACGACCTCCATGAGCGGAAGCGGCTGCACGTTATCCAGCAGCATCGCTTTTACCGCTGCCGTTTTTTCAGCGGCGAGCAAATAAGGATCGCGATCTGAATTATTGGTTTCAATAATGAACTTCGCCAGTTGCCATGAGGGCGCACCGTTGAACGCCGTTACGCGCGCTTCATCGAACGCCAGGCCATAGCGTGACAGCACCTGACGCCACGCTTTTCGATGTGTCGGTTCAGTATCAAGAATAGTACCGTCCATATCGAAAATCAGGGCGTCGTATTGATCGTAGATTGTCACTGAGGACCTCCAACAAATGAGCCATTACTTTAGCTGAATGTGCGTAGGTTGTCGCCAGGCGGGATGAACAGCAAATGCTTTGAAAGCATTAGCTATTTTAGTTTTCAGATAAAGGTGATCGGGTTGGAAAGCCTGTAAGGTCGCGAATTCCCTGTGATTTTAGCAGCGATGCAGAAGGTAAGCGCTATGCCAGGAATGTTATCAAGGATTAACAATGTTCAGCAGAAAATGTATCACCACAATCAATGTGATTCTGGCACAAGATCGCGACTACGCTCACGCCTTAAAGCCCGAACGCGTTCAGGCCGCATAAACCGAAGCTTGCGCGACACAGGTGTGGTTTGAGGGCATTCAGGTGAGGCGTTCTCAGATCGTCTGAGTAAACAGAGAGAACGAACAGTGTTGTCCTGCGCCTGATAACACGATGGCTTCACAGGTCATATGCGGGGGATTTCGGCCAGAAGATTCGCAAGACAGTGCCTGCGTAAGGATGACTCGGCTGACGCCTTGCCCTTCGGGCCGTTGCTGAAGCAACGTTATCCTCCCTGGCTCTGCCTGACAAATCGACTATGTCTTACAGACCAGGAATACACGTCCATACCGAAAAATATGGTGCATCCGGGAGGATGACTCGGCTGACGCCTCGCCCTTCGGGCCGTTGCTGAAGCAACGTTATCCTCCCTGGTGTTCGCTGTGATGACACCGGACTATGGCAGAGAGGTTTCGCTTTAGCACTACAGAATATGGTGCATCCGGGAGGATTCGAACCTCCGACCGCTCGGTTCGTAGCCGAGTACTCTATCCAGCTGAGCTACGGAT
>NZ_JASCAK010000006.1:0-24550 GCF_029967885.1 Pantoea sp. V106_11 | reverse complement strand
CGGGGAGCCCGGGGTCATGGGGCCGCGGCGAGTGGCGGCCCCTTGTCGGTCGCCCGCACGGGGCGAGCTGAAACTGCCTGCCGCCTGGCGAGCGAAACCTTCTCGGCGCTTTGTGACTGGACGCCGCTCAGGCGTCAAGCCTTAACCACCCCTGTTCGGCGACGAAAACCTACTTCTTATATTTCGATTCCAGCGTCGCAAACCACGGCTGGACGAAATCCTCATTACTGCCCCAGCTTGGAATAATCTTGTTCAGCGATGCTACGTTCACCGCACCAGGATGGCTGTTGAGCGCCTGCTGAGAAATCGATGCGGCTTTGAATTCATACGTCGCTGGGGTGGTTTCACCGGCAATCTTGTTCGCTACCAGGCGCATATTTACGGCCCCGATGGTTTTAGGGTCGACGGCGACGGTCTGTACCCACGGGCTGCCTTTCTGACGCATCAGCTGCAAATCCTGATTGGAGACATCAATGCTGTACAGTTTGATCTCTGTACGGCCATTCTCCTGCAGCGCTTTATAAGCGCCCTGGCTGAACGCATCCCACGCGCCCCAGATGGCATCGATCTTGCCTTTGGGGTATTTCGCCAGAATAGCGCCCACTTTATTGGCGGTGTCGCCCTGAACATCCGTTGATACCGCGCCAATCGACTCAAGTTGATGAATGCCCGGGTTCTCTTTCAGCAATTTTTCATAAACCACCTGACGACGTTCCATCGGTGGGAAACCCGCTACCCATAATTTAACGATGTTGGCTTTACCGTTGAAATCTTTGATTAACTGTCCCAGAGACAGTTGAGCCAGAGAAGCATCATCCTGAGCTGTCACCGTAACACCCGGAATCGGGGTATCCACCGGTGTATCAAATACCGAGACTTTAATACCAGCGTCCGCAATGCGTTTTACCAGCGCGCTGGCGTATGGCGCTTTGCCATGTGACAGAACAATACCGTCGTATTTCTGGCTGATGGCCTGATTCACGAAATCCTGAAAGCGCGCATCGTCGCCGTTGCTGAGAAACGTACTGACTTTAAAGCCCAACTGGCGGCCTTGTTGAATCGCCCCCGCAACAAACTGCGTGGTGTTGTCGTCTGAGCCAAGGTTACGGATAACCGCAATACGGATCGGCCCTTCATGGTTAGCGATAGCGGCAGGAACGGGCGTAACGGTGTCGGCAAACGCTGCGCTGGCGTTTAGCAGGCTTAATGCCAGCAGCGAGAGTGTTATCTTTTTCATTATTCTTAACTCCAGTAAGGGGAACGCGCCTCAGCGGCGCTGAACGTACGTGATAGCCAGTGCTAAAGCCAGCACCAGCCCTTTAATAATGTCCATGGCGTAATAGGGCACGGATAACATCACCAGACCGTTTTGCAGCACGCCAAGAATAACGGCACCGAGTAGCGTACCCAGCGCATTCGGTTTACCTGAACCGGCAAGGGATAAGCCGATCCAGGCCGCAGCGACGGCATCCATCAGATAACCGCCGCCCGCATTTACCTGCGACGATCCAATGCGTGAGGCCAGCAGAATACCACCCAGCCCCGCTAACAATGAGGCGATAACATAGGCCAGTACGCGATAACGCGTGGTACGAATACCCGAAAGTCTGGCGGCTTCAGGATTACCGCCCAACGCGTACATGCGGCGACCGTGCTTTGTCAGGGATAACGCCAGCTGTGCAACGACCGTGACAACCAACATGATAATGACGATGGTGGGCACCTGGCCCAGCAGGTTAAAGGTTGCCGGAATTGTGCCCTCAGCCATGTCGCCGCTGGGCAACACCATATTTTCCGTAATGGAGCCACCAAAGCTGTAGGTCATTGCCACGCCCTGAATCACAAACAGGGTGGCGAGTGTTGCCAGCATGTCGGGAATACGCAGCACCACGATCAGGAAGGCGTTGAACAGGCCGACCAGCGTACAAAGGGCCAGCGTAATCGCGATAGCCGCCGTCGTATCAAAGCCGTACCAGACGAATAACGAAATCACCAGGGCGTTTGCCAGTGAGGCGGTCGAACCAACGGAAAGATCGAAGCCGCCCACGGTCAGCGACACGGAAACGCCCACCGCGATAACGGTCACGATGGCGATGGATCGCAGGATATTAATGATATTGTTCGGCTCCAGAAAACTGTCGGATGCCAGACCAAAGGCTGCGATCAATATCACTACCGTCAGCAGCATGCCCCACTTGTACAGGAAATCGAACAGTTGATGGCGCAGCGAGGAAGACGCTGCATTCAGGGATAAGTCTTTACTGCTCACGCAGGGGTTCCTCCGGTGGAATAGAGCAAAAGTGTCTCTTCTGTGGCTTGCCGTCCCTCTAACTCCGCCACAATACGTCCATCCCAGAGCACACAAATACGGTCGCATAAGCCGACCAGTTCAGAAAATTCGCCAGAGGCGTAAATTATGCCTTTGCCTTCTTGGGCAAGGTTGCTGATCAGCGTGAACAGCTCGGTTTTGGCTTTAACGTCCACGCCTTTCGTGGGTTCATCAAAAATCAGTACGTCGGCGTTGTTGCGTAACCACTTGCCTATCGCCACTTTTTGCTGATTACCACCTGAGAGACGACGCAACTGCTGCGCCGGGCCTGTCGTACGTACGCTGAGACGACGGATAACCTCCTCTGCCCAGCGCCAGGCCTGACGATGACCAAACAGGCTCCAGCGGGAAAAACTGTCGTCTGCGCTGATACTCAGGTTCATCGCCACCGATTCATCAATGAAAATGCCTTCTTTGCGACGCTCTTCTGGCACCAGCGCCATGCGCTGTTGCACCGAGTCGTGTGGCGATCGCGGTTTCCAGCGTTTGCCGTGCAGTTCACCGCCTGAAACACGGCTCTTACTGGCACCGAACAGCGCCTTGCAGAGTTCGGTTTTCCCTGCACCGGCCAGACCGGCAATGCCCAGAATCTCGCCTTTGTGCAGGCGCAGCGAGATATCCTGTAGCAGGTGTTCATCATGCAAACCCTCCACCGCCATGAGCACGGACTGCGGCTGAAAGGGGCGACGCGGGGGATAAATATCGGTTAACGGATGCCCCAGCATTTTTTCAACAATCTGCTCACCGCTCAGCGAAGCCATCGGGGCGCTTTCGATCAGCCGTCCATCGCGCAGCACCGTCAGGCGATCGCAAATGGCTTTCAGCTCGTGGATGCGGTGAGAAATAAACACCACGCCAATGCCGCTGGTCTGCAGGCGACGGACCACGGCGAACAGGCGTTCGCTCTCGTGCTGGTCTAGCGGCGCAGTGGGTTCATCGAGGATCAGAAAGCGGCAGTGATGCGACAGGGCTCTCGCCAGCAGAATTTGCTGCTTCTCCGCCAGCGAGCAGCGCTCTACCGGGCGTTTAACATCTATGCTGGCATCCAGTTGGGCCAGCAGTTGGCGCGCCTGGCGACGAATATCGCCCCAGCGAAAGCCGTGGCCGGGCTCGGCCAGCTGATCCAGCAGAATATTTTCAGCGACGCTTAATTGCGGCACCAGCGCCACATCCACCTCCTGCTGTACAAGGTGAATGCCCAACTGCTTCGCGTCTCGCGGGCTGCGAATCGACACCGGTTTACCGTCCAGCAGAATCTCGCCGCTGTAGTGACTGTGGGCGCCCGAGAGCACCGCCATCAGCGTAGACTTACCGGCACCATTGGCCCCGGTCAGAGCATGAACCGAGTGGCCTTCACTCTGAAAATCCACCGACGTTAACGCGGCAAATCCGCCAAAATCGATGGAGATGTTACGCATCTCAAGGCGATTTAAAGCACGCATTGCAGGGATCTCCATTAAAGTCACTGACCACATTTTTTCCTGAAGCATCAGGCACGGCAACAGCCGAAAGCGCATAAGTTAGCACAGAAACTTATTAGCCATCCAGACATCTGGACATAATGGCGGCTAAAGCTGGGGAAGCGCAGTAAGTTGGTGATTTAGCGGCAGGAAGTGGGCTTACTCCAGCGGATTATGCTGCGCAGGCACCAGGAACGCTGTGACGCGCTTTCACTCATCAGGAAAGAATGCACGCCCGCTGGGATGCTGAAGGCCAACGTGACCCGGTTAATCTTTAAAACGGGGGCAGGGCAGGTTATTTGAATGCGTAGACCTCGGCTAAGTCGGCCAGATCCCAGTTTCCCCCAGTGAGCAGCACACACACTTTCTCGTTGGGTTGCAGGCTAACCGATCCCGCCAGTAGCGCACCGAGACCGATTGCGGCGGCCGGTTCCGCAATCAATTTTGCATCCCTCGCAAGCACGCGCATGCCCTGAATAATATGTTCTTCATCTACCACAATAATCTCGTCGACGTACCTCTCGATAATGGGGTAGGGATTACGTCCCGGTACGCTGATTCTTAAGCCGTCAGCGATGGTGTTGAGCAGCGGAAGGGAGGTGGGCTGCTGGTTGATCCGGCTTTGATAATATTTCGGCGTCAGGGCTGGCTCAGCCCCAATGACCCTGACAGCGGGGCGAGATTCTTTGATGGCCGTGGCGACACCGGAAAGAAGCCCGCCACCGCCCAGCGGCACGATCACGGTATCCACATCCGGTAAATCATTCAGTATTTCGCAGCCGATCGTGCCCTGACCGGCCATAACCATCGGATCTTCAAAGCCATGCACCACCGCATAGTTGTTTAGCTCGGCAATCTCATAAACTTTTTTCCAGCGCGAGGCGTTGTCGCCATCGAAGAGAATAATCTCCGCACCCAGGGCCCGGGTATTCTCGATTTTGATTTTCGGCGTCGTTACCGGCAGCACCAGAACCACTTTCACGCCCAGCATGCTGGCCGCATACGACAGGCCCTGCGCATGATTGCCTGATGAACTTGAAATAATGCCGTGGGCAAAGGCTTCAACGGGCAGGGAAAGCACTTTATTTAACGCACCGCGAATTTTAAACGCGCCGGTAATTTGCAGCGTTTCCGGTTTGAGATAGAGCTGGCAGCCCACCTGTTTTTCAATTTTCTCAGCGCGCAGCAAGGGTGTGTGACGAATATGGGCGGCAATGCGCTGTTGCGCTTCGTGAATATCTTGCAGGGTAGGATACTGACGCGTCATAGCGGTTACCTTCGTCTGGACGAAAAATTATTCAAAAAACGCAAAACGGGTTCCGACGCCTTTTTCAATCGCTTTGCGGTAAATTTTACCGGCGGTCGTGTTGTCCTGGATGGACAGTCCGGTGGAGTCAAAAAAGGTAATTTCCGCCTCGTTCTCTCTGCCCGGTTTATTGCCCAGCAAGATTTCACCTATCTCAGCATGAATCGCGTTTTCACTGATGATGTTTCTGTCCAGCGCGTGCCAGGTTTCCCCTTTCTGCGTGCACTGGGTCAGGGAATCGACAACGATTTTTGCCCGGCTGAAAATCTGCGGATCGAACTCCTGCTTGCCGCGCTGGTCGGTGCCGATGGCGATGATATGGGTGCCGGGCTTGATCCAACTGGCTTCGACCAGCGGCCCTTTGCCTCGGGTGGTGGTAATGACAATATCGGCTTGCTCCACCGCCGCCTGACAGCTCTCAGCCACAATCACCGGAATGCCAAACGCGCTTTCAATATCCTTTTTAAAGGCAATACGGGTTGCTGGCGTTCGGCTCCACGCATGAATCTCCTCAATTTGCATTACCCTGACAATGGCGCTGATCTGCATCCTGGCCTGATTGCCGGTGCCTATCATCGCAATTTTTTTTGCCCCGGCGCGCGCCAGCGCCTTCACAGAAACGGCACCCGAGGCGCCGGTTCGCAGGCCGGTAATCAGGCTGCCGTCCATGACGCAGCACAGCGCACAGCTACGGGCATCAAATAAAATTACCGTTCCCATGCCGCCCGGCAGGCCATATTCCACCGGATTCTGGGGAAAAGGACCGGAGGAAGCCTTCATCGAAATCAGTTCACTGGTTTTGTAATAACTGGTTTTAAAGTCGATTTCCCCTCCCGCTTCGGGGAGATGCAGGCCAATATAATCCGGCTGTTCCACCAGGTTGCTGTTGAACGCTTTATAGGCTTCTTCTACGGCCTCAATGACGTCGTCGGTGCTGATGAGCTGACGGACTTCCTGTTTGGTAAGCAATAACGTATTCATGCACCCTCTCATTGCGCAGTGAAGAAGGCCTCTCCGTCACACAAAAGGCATGATGCCGTGGCCGGAGGCAGTTTGGCTAATGCGCATTATTGCATCGGCGGTACAACAGAAAATGTCAATTTGCGGGTGGAATAAACGCATTTAGCTGTTTTAGCGAGCGATAGCGAAAGCGCATGCTAAGTCAGAGCCGGGTAGCGAGAGAGGGGGCCAAAAGGGGCAATAAAAAAGGGTTTATGATGAACATAAACCCTCAGAGACGTTATCGCGCTGGAATTACTTTTCGGGCACCACGTTCAGCAGCGTCGTCAGCAGTTTCCAGTAAAGACCGACGCTCTCGATGTGCACCTGCTCATCGGGTGAGTGGGGACCGGTGATCGTTGGGCCAATTGAAACCATATCCATGTCAGGATAAGGCTTTTTGAACAGACCACATTCCAGGCCTGCGTGAATAACCTGAATGTTAGGCGTCTTGTTGAACAGTGCCATGTAGGTTTCACGGGTCAGTGCCATAATGGGCGAATCTGCATCTGGCTGCCAGCCAGGGTAGCCGCCTTTCGGCTTCGTTTGCGCGCCTGCCAGCTGGCCCAGTGAGGTTAACATCTGCACAACGTAATCGCGGCCGGTATCGATCAGCGAACGAATCAGGCAGTTAATTTCTGCTTTATCGGCCTCCATCGTGACCACGCCGACGTTCAGTGAGGTTTCAACCACGCCTTTGGCAACGTCAGAGTTACGGATCACGCCGTTTGGCGTGCTGTTCAGCAAATTCAGGAAGCGATCGCGGCTCTCTGTCGTCAGCGCATCACCCTGATGGGCAACCGGCTCGCTGACAAAGGCGATGTTTTTCTCTTTCACGCCGTGTTCATTTTGCAACGCAGCCAGGAAGCTGGCGGCTGCCGATTTCAGGTTGTCCACTTTGCTGCTGTCAACAGACACGGTCGCAAAGGCTTCACGTGGAATCGCGTTACGCAGCGTCCCCCCGGTGAACGTCACCAGACGTAAATCCAGCTCTGCGGCATGGGCGGCAAGGAAACGAGCCAGTAACTTGTTGGCATTCCCCAGGCCCATATGAATATCTGCGCCGGAGTGGCCGCCACGCAAACCTTTCAGCGTAAGCTTCAGGGTTTCGCTACCAGCCGGAACGGCTTCACGAGTCAGGGGGAGCGTAGTGATAAAGTCGATACCGCCTGCGCAACCCATGTAGATCTCACCTTCTTCTTCCGAATCGGTGTTGATCAGAATATCGGCCTGCAACCAGCCTGGCTGTAAGCCAAACGCGCCATCCATGCCGGTTTCTTCGGTCATGGTCAACAAGACTTCCAGCGGGCCGTGAGTCAGGCTGCTGTCCGCCAGGACGGCCAGCGCAGACGCCATGCCAATGCCGTTATCTGCACCCAGCGTCGTGCCGCGCGCTTTCACCCATTCGCCATCAACATAAGGCTGGATAGGATCTTTGGTGAAGTCGTGAACGGTATCGTTGTTTTTCTGCGGCACCATATCAAGGTGAGCCTGCAGCACCACCGGGGTGCGCTTTTCCATCCCCGGGGTGGCTGGTTTACGGATCAGAATATTGCCTACCTGATCGCGCTCACACCAGAAACCTTGTTCTTTAGCCCAGCCAACGATATAGCTTGCCAGTGCTTCTTCATGAAAAGAAGGATGCGGAATAGAGCAGATCTTAGCGAAAAAATCCCACAGTGGCTGTGGAGAGAGTTGAGACAATTCAGACACGACAAGTCTCCTGTGTCAGTGCGCCGGCCAGGCCGGACATTGCGAAGTTCCAGTGAAAGATCGCCGTCAGTATACCGACGAGATAGGGCGAGAATATCACTGTTTCTCACCCGGTGTGATATTCAACGCGTTAAAAAGCCGCAACCAGAAGCCA
Source organism: Pantoea sp. V106_11 (assembly GCF_029967885.1). Taxonomy (NCBI): domain Bacteria; kingdom Pseudomonadati; phylum Pseudomonadota; class Gammaproteobacteria; order Enterobacterales; family Erwiniaceae; genus Pantoea; species Pantoea sp. V106_11. Next base: position 16,589 of record NZ_JASCAK010000006.1, on the reverse strand, counting down.
GGTGCTGGTTTTTAGCGCGTCATGTCCTTATAATCTCGCGCAACCTTTTCCCCGTTGCACATTTTTTAAGCCACACTGACTGGCTGGGATACCTATTTATGAGCGAAAAATACGTCGTTACCTGGGACATGCTGCAGATTCATGCCCGTAAACTGGCTCAACGCCTGCTTCCTGTTGAACAGTGGAAAGGCATCATTGCAGTCAGCCGCGGCGGTCTGGTACCGGCTTCGCTGCTGGCACGTGAACTGGGTATTCGCTATGTCGATACCGTTTGTATTTCCAGCTACGATCACGATCACCAGCGCGAAATGAAAGTGTTAAAGCGCGCAGAAGGCGATGGCGAAGGCTTTATCGTGATTGACGACCTGGTTGATACCGGCGGCACCGCACAGGCCATTCGCGAAATGTACCCAAAAGCCCGTTTCTGCACCATTTTTGCTAAGCCTGCGGGTCGTGAGCTGGTTGACGATTATATAGTTGATATCCCTCAGAACACCTGGATTGAGCAGCCATGGGACATGGGCGTGGTCTATATTCCGCCGATTGTTAAAAGCTGATTGATGTAACACAAACAACGCCCGGTTTTCCGGGCGTTGTGCTTTCTGCGCCTCGCGAGTTGTTTTGCGGTACAGTACACTTACTTACCGCTGTTAATGCTGTCAGAGAGGTAATATGCCTGGCAAAAACCTGAGCGTTGAGCTGTTCAAGCCTCGTTTTAAACACCCTGAAACCTCGACCCTGGTGCGACTGCGTCGTCACGCCACACATGAGGTGCATTCTGCGCTGGATGGGGACAGCCAGCGTGGCTGGTACCGGATGCTTAATAAGCTGATGTGGGCCTGGCGTGGTTTGCCCTCCCAGGAGATTAGCGAGGTGCTGGCGCGAATCGCCATCAGCGATGTTGAGCACACCAATTCGGCGCTGCTGGATACGGTCATCGGTTACCGTAACGGTAACTGGAACTACGAGTGGAGCAGGCAGGCGGGCATCTGGCAGCAGCGGGCACTTGACGCGAACACCGACGAACACGATCGGGCTGGTCACGACTGGTTACATGCGTCGCATCTCTACAGCGTGGCGGCGTATCCTTATATAAAAGGCGATGAGCTGGCCGATCAGGCTCAGACGCTGGCCAGCCGCGCTTATGAAGAGGCAACCCAACGGCTACCCGGAGAGCTTAAAACGCTCACCTTTCCGATTCAGGGCGGCAGCCCGGTAAGCGGCTTTTTGCATATGCCGTCCGGCGTGGACGCGCCTTATCCCACAGTCATGTTTTGCGGCGCGCTGGATTCGCTACAAACCGATCATTATCGTCTGTTCCATGACTATCTGGCACCGCGTGGCATTGCCATGCTCACGCTGGATATGCCTTCCGTGGGCAATTCGATGAAGTGGAAGCTCAGCCAGGATACCAGCTTTCTGCATCAGCAGGTCCTGCGTGACCTGACCTCTGTCCCCTGGATCGATCACACACGCGTTGCCGCGTTGGGCTTTCGCTTTGGTGCCAATGTGGCGGTCCGTCTGGCCTATCTCGAATCACAGCGGCTTAAAGCCGTGGCCTGTCTGGGACCGATCGTACACAGTCTGCTGACGCAGGCTCCTCTGCAGAACAAAGTGCCGGATATGTATATGGATATGCTTGCCAGCCGACTCGGCATGACGGGCACCACGGACAGCGCATTGCGGGCGGAACTGCTTAGCTACTCCCTGAAAAATCAGGGCTTGCTGGGGCGCAGAACCTCAACGCCAATGTTGTCCGCCTACTGGACAAACGATCTCTTCAGCCCGGAAGAGGAGAGCAAATTAATCGCTAGCTCCTCATCGCAGGGTAAGGCCTTGTTAATTCCGGTAAAACCGGTGATCGCCAGTTTTGATAAGGCACTTAATGAAATCAGCGACTGGCTGGCACAACGTTTGCAAAGATAGCTGGCAAAATTTGCCGTGTTTGCTACAACTACTAGCTGGAATCATTCGGATCGTCGAAAGACAGAGCAGCATGGCTGCTACGGTTCGGAATATAAAGCCTGTCCTTATGGAGAATTAGCATGACGTTACCGAGTGGCCATCCCCGCAGTCGCCTGCTTAAACGCTTCACGGAACTGGGACCTTACATCCGTGATGGAAAGTGTAGTGAAAACCGTTTTTTCTTCGACTGCCTGGCTGCCTGCGTGAATGTAAAACCTGCGCCCGAACTGCGTGAGTTCTGGGGCTGGTGGATGGAGTTGGAAGCGCACGCCGATCACTTTACCTACGTTTATCACATTGGTCTGTTTGACAAAGAAGGCGACTGGTCTGTCGCTACGATCAAGGGCAAAGATAACAACGCCCGCGTGGAAGAAACGTTACGTAATTTCCACGGCCGTCTCAAAGAGATGCTGAAAGAGTTTGAACTGGATCTGGTGCCTGCCAGTGATTTTGATGAAAAACCGGTAAAACTCAGCGCCTGACATCAGGCCCCTGCGAGGGCCTTTTTTGTACCCGCCTCAGGCAGCCAGAGTATCTGCAGGCAGACAGAGTCATGGGGCGACAGGAAAAGGAAAGGGCGAGTTTTGCAACTCGCCCTTTTAGCAGACACATTCACATTGAGGGTAAAGCACTAAGCCTCTCCTTAGCGCGGGCCGTCATTCCCTCGACAGTCCCTCTCGCCAGGCAAGACTCAGATTCATCAGAACTGGTAGGTCAGGCCGACAGCAACAACGTCATCGTTGTTAAGCGCCAGCTTGTTGTCTTTATCCAGTTGGTTGATTTTGTAATCAACAAAGGTCGACATGTTTTTGTTGAAGTAGTAGGTCGCGCCCACGTCGATATATTTAACCAGGTCTTCGTTGCCGATACCGTTTTCGATATCTTTGCCTTTGGTCTGTACGTAGCCAATGGATGGACGCAAGCCGAAGTCAAACTGATACTGCGCAACCAGTTCCAGGTTTTCTGCTTTGTTGGCAGAGCCAGAAACGGAGCCGCCCGCGACGCGGTTGGTTCCACTGATTGGCGTCATATTGCGCGTTTCGGTGTAAATCGCTGCCAGGTAAACACTGTTGGCGTCATATTTCAGACCGGTGCCCCACGAGGTGGCTTTATCGCCGTGACCATATGCGCCTGCCTGCTGGGCATTGGTACGGTCAGAAGAGGTAATCGCACCGAGCACGCTCACGCCTGAATCAGCAATGGTATAACCCAGTGATGCGCCATAGCCGTCGCCATTCTGGCTCCTGGTATCAATGGCGTTATTCGTTCCTAAGCCACGTGAGTTCACGCTTTTATCGTCATTTTTGCCCTGATACTGAAGAGCAAACTTCAGACCGTCCACCAGACCAAAGAAGTTATTGTTACGGTAGGTCGCTACGCCAGTGGCGCGCTGTGTCATAAAGTTGTCGGTACGTGCCGTGCCGTCACCACCAAATTCCGGGAAGACGTCAGTCAGAGACTCAACGTCATACAGCACGCCGTAGTTGCGGCCGTAGTCAAATGAACCGTACTGAGAGAATTTCAGACCGGCAAAGCCCAGACGAGTTTTGTTGTTCTGGTTAGCATCACTGCCTTCAGAGTTATTTGCCTTGTACTCATATTCCCACTGGCCGTAGCCGGTCATCATATCGTTAATCTGCGTCTGGCCTTTAAAACCAATACGCACATAAGATTTATCGCCGTTAGCACCGGCATTGTCGCTGAAGTAATGTTCGGCTTTAACCTTGCCGTAGAAATCCAGCTTGTTACCATCTTTGTTATAAACTTCAGCGGCCTGCGCAGCAGAGGTCAGCGCCAGAGCAGATACCACGATTGCCAGTGTACTTTTCTTCATTTGCTATCAATCCCAATGAGTAAAAATTTTTTGTCCTCAACGTCTTCCTGTTACAGGCATGGCTGCCTTTATTCTCCGGCTGCTCAGTGAACAGGCCGGGGGGCATTCAGTTGCCGCCTTGTTACAACAAGAAAACTTTTGAGGCATCAATGAAAAAGTTTGTAAAACACGGACTTTTTACCGATCAATGATGAACTTTTTATGACAATTTTGATGTTTTGTTGTTAACAGGGAACTTTTGGTCTAATTGACGCTCTGCGAAATTTGCAGTTTTTCCCTTACTGGCTGTTGGCTTCCCTCACTGCACCTGTTAAAAAGTCCGTTCACAGAAATTTTTTACGGCAGGACAACATGAGTGGCAGTCAGACCCTTGTGGTCAAATTGGGTACCAGCGTTCTTACCGGCGGTTCGCGTCGGTTAAACAGAGCGCACATGGTCGAATTAGTGCGTCAGTGCGCGCAACAGCACGCCGCCGGCCATCGTATTGTGATTGTGACCTCCGGCGCGATGGCGGCCGGTCGTGAGCATCTGGGGTACCCCGAACTGCCGCCTACCATCGCCTCAAAGCAGCTGTTAGCTGCGGTGGGGCAAAGTCGTCTTATTCAACTGTGGGAACAGCTGTTTTCCATCTATGGCATTCATATCGGTCAGATGTTACTGACTCGCGCCGATATGGAGGATCGTGAACGCTTTCTTAATGCGCGCGATACTTTGCGTGCCTTGCTGGATAACCACATCGTGCCCGTCATCAATGAAAATGATGCGGTTGCCACCGCTGAAATCAAAGTGGGTGACAATGACAACCTGTCTGCGCTGGCAGCCATGCTGGGTGGGGCAGACAAGCTGCTCTTACTGACCGACCAGCCGGGGCTGTTTACTGCCGATCCGCGTAATAATCCAGAGGCGGAATTAATCAGCGATGTGCATATTATCGATGATGCGTTGCGCGCCCTAGCGGGCGGCAGCGTGTCCGGACTGGGAACGGGCGGAATGTCGACCAAACTGCAGGCCGCAGACATTGCCTGCCGCGCCGGTATCGATGTGATTATTGCTGCAGGCAGCCGCAGCGGCGTCATTAGCGATGTGATTGCGGGCAAGCCGGTGGGCACCCTGTTTCATGCGCAGCAAACGCCGCTTGAAAATCGCAAACGCTGGATTTTTGGTGCCCCGCCAGCAGGCGAAATTACCGTGGACGACGGCGCGCTTGCCGCCATTATCGAGCGCGGCAGCTCACTGTTGCCAAAAGGTATCCGCGAGATTCAGGGCAATTTCTCCCGTGGAGAAGTCATCCGTATCCGTAGCCTGCAGGGGCGCGATATCGCCCACGGCGTTTCGCGCTATAACAGCGACGCGATGCGTATGATCGCAGGGCATCATAGTCAACAGATAAGCGAAATTCTGGGCTATGAGTACGGGCCGGTTGCGGTACATCGTGACGATATGATCGTCAGCTAAGGAACAGATATGCTTGAAGAAATGGGAAAGGCGGCGCGTGCCGCAGCCTGGGCGATGGCGGACCTGTCCGCAGTCGATAAAAATCAGGTTTTGCTCACGATTGCTGACCGACTTGAAGCAGAAAGTGAGATTATTTTAACGGCGAATGAGCAGGATCTGGCCGAGGCGCGACAGAACGGTATGAGCGCCGCGTTGCTCGATCGTCTGACCTTAACGCCGGCGCGCCTCAGCGCGATTGCCAACGATGTCCGCCAGGTCTGCCAGTTAGCCGATCCGGTCGGGCAGGTGATCGATGGCGGCCAGCTGGACAGTGGGCTGCGCATTGAGCGCCGTCGCGTACCGCTTGGCGTGGTGGGGGTTATTTATGAAGCGCGTCCAAACGTTACCGTGGACGTCGCCAGCCTGTGCTTGAAAACCGGCAACGCCGCGATTCTGCGCGGCGGGAAAGAAACGTGGCGCACCAATGCAGCGACGGTGCGGGTGATTCAGACTGCCCTTCAGCAGCACGGTTTACCCGCGGCGGCGATTCAGGCTATCGAAAATCCGGATCGTGAGTTAGTCAATCAGCTACTCAAACTGGATCGGTATGTGGATATGCTGATCCCGCGCGGGGGGGCCGGCCTGCATAAGCTCTGCCGGGAAAATTCTACTATCCCGGTGATCACCGGTGGAATCGGGGTTTGCCATATTTATATCGATGACACCATGGACATTGCCCCTGCACTGGACATCATCGTCAATGCCAAAAAACAGCGTCCGAGCGCCTGTAATTCGCTGGAAACGCTGTTGATTGACGCCGCGATTGCCGATCGTTTTCTACCGGCTTTTACTGCGCGCATGGCCGAAGAAAATATCCCCTTACATGCTGATGCCAATGTTCTGACGCGGCTGCAACAGGGGCCTGCCAGCGTAACGGCCGTGAAAGCGGGCGACTATGACGATGAGTGGCTGTCGCTCGATCTGAACGTCAAACTGGTCGCTGATATGGATGAGGCGATTGCGCATATCCGTATGCATGGCACCCAACATTCCGACGCTATCCTGACGCGTAGCACCAAGAATGCGGCCCGCTTTGTGAAGCAGGTGGACTCTTCTGCGGTGTACGTGAACGCCAGTACACGTTTTACCGACGGCGCACAGTTCGGTCTGGGCGCAGAAGTTGCCGTCAGTACGCAAAAACTGCACGCCCGCGGCCCTATGGGGCTTGAAGCGCTGACCACCTACAAATGGATTGCCTGGGGTGATGACACCCTGCGTGCATAACTGCATTTTTTAAAATAAAACGGGGGCCTGTTCAGGCTCCCGTTTTTTTTATGCTGCTTTTTCCGCGCCACTCAATGGTAGAGTCTTGCGTTTTTTGATGCGTTTTTAAGCCGTCAGAATGATATTGATCGACCAGGACGATTCAGTAGCCTGGCCTTTTTTTACAAAGAATGACTGAAAAGTGAGACTGCACGCGGCTTGCCGACGCATTTTGTGGTTCGCTGTGCGGTGATAGGGTGACAAATAATCAGAAATGCTAAGTCATGCTGTTAGGTAGTAAACTGACGGTAATATAAAATGAACTGGTAGCAAAAATGAAAAGAACATTCAGCGCCTCTTTCACGGTCAATTATTAACTAATGGTTAAAAAAGAAAGTACCAGACAAGCTTTCACCGCCAGGCTGATTGCAGCCTGCGAAAGTGCGGGCATTACTGGACACGGACGCAATAAACAGGTCGCCTGTGCGTTACAACGCCAGGGTTGCAAGATTTCAGCACCGGGCGTGTGGAAATGGTTCAACGCGCAGTCCGTACCCGATAATGGCAATTTACTCGCGCTCAGCCAGTTACTGGGCGTCAGGGTTGAGTGGCTGCAACACGGTATGGATCAGCCTCCGGAATCCTATCCCCTTCACGCATTTCCCGGCCCAAAAAACACCTTTCGCGTGAACAGTTTTGATTTAGGGCAAAAGTCAGCGGTAGGCGATGATTTTGTCGAAATCATTCAGGCCATTGAATACGATCAGGATGAGGCCCGGGTTCTGTTCAGCGGCCGTCCTGCCGACCATATCCGGCTCATTGCCATAAACAGCGATGCCATGTCCGATACCTTTGGCCCGCGCGATCAGCTGTTTGTTGACATAAGCGTTCAGAATTTTGACGGAGACGGTATCTACATTTTTACGTTGGATGAGCAGCTGTATCTCAAGCGTCTGCAGCTGCAACACAAAAGAATTGCCGTCATATCGGACAACAAACGTTACGAAACCTGGTATCTCGACAGAGACGATGTCGGGAGTTTAAACGTACTGGCTAAAGTCATTATGAGTCAGGCCCGGAAGTATCATATTCTGGGATAGGCCATCCAGCAGGCCTGCCCGCATATTCTGTAAAAAAATAATCGGCCTAAATTCAAAAAGTTAACTTTCAGTTAAAAATAAATTAACTGGTGGTATTTGATAAAGCATAAGAACCTGTTAATAATTTGAACATGGATGAAACAACGTGTTACCTCATGGATGAAACGCTCTTAAACAATTGAGGCGCTGCACAAGCGCGAATCAACCCCCCCAAAAGCTAATGAGCTTTGGGATGGGGTGGATGCGCCTAATGCAGCGTCGTCAGATGCCGCCTGTTCCCTTTTGCTGACCCTTCCACCTGACTGATTATTCAGCCGGGAGGTGCGCCTGCGAACAGCTTTCAGCGACATTCGAGCCTGTTCTTCAGACCCAAAACACTCGCCAGCCACCCTATCGCCAAAGACTCATTCACAGGAGGAGTTATGGCGATAATTCACTATGGCAAAAGCGTTTTCATCGGCAACGCACGTACCCGCCGTCATCAGCGGCGTCAACCTCTCAACCGTCTCAAACAAAGCATCGACGATGCGCTTAACTACCCACCCGAACCCCGACCTTTGCGACGCGCTGAACAAATTTGTCAGCGGCAGGTTACTTCTGTGGTTGACCGCGCGGTAAGCGCGCCACAGCGGAGAAGCAAAGAGATTTCAGGTTTTGATAACTGCTGTCTGCCCCATGTTCACCTTTACGCGGTTCGCTGAACGCGACGACCGTCACCGATCCACTGCCTGTAGCAGGCCGCGCCATCCTCCCTTCCTGTGCCTGATTTTTAGGCAAAACGTTAGTGCTGCTGCATTTTTAACCGTTCTGCCGCTGCGTTTATCGCTGGCACTAATCAGTTTGCTTTATGTTTTTTCATGGTGGATGGGCTGCCTGCATCATCACTGAGGAGTTTCTATGAGCCAGATTATTGCAATACTGAATTTCGAAGAAGGTTACGCCGAAATGCCCTATCTCGATTCACTGGGGTTTCCTACGGTTGCCGGAGGGATTCGTATCGGACCAAAAGGGGCGTCATTAAGTAACTATGTGCTGCGGGTGCCGCGTCGGGTGGGCGATGTGTGGAAACAGTGCATTCTGGAAAACAAAATCACGGATATGCAAAGTCGCGCTCCCCTGAAGCAGGCGCTGGCAAAGTGCAATGACGCACGAACCGATGTGTTGATGAGCATGGCATACCAACTGGGCGTTGACGGAGTTTTGCAGTTTAAAAATATGCTCAGTGCCATCACGCGTGAGCATTTTACGGAGGCGGGCGATGCCATGCTCAACAGTCTCTGGGCCCGGCAAACCCCCGGGCGCGTCAGGCGTCATGCTGAAGTCATGCGTAGCGGTAACTATGACATCTACCGGGGGCTGCTATGAGATGGTTATTTTTCATCATTGCCGTGCTGACCGTCATCATTATTTTGCTGCTGATGCAGCGTTTCACCACGTTGCAGTTCGTTTCCCATGCCAAATTGTTATTTAAAACCTGGTCTGTATGGCTGGCTTCGCTGGGGTCAATGCTCAGCGCCTGGGTCCAGTCATTTCCGTCGTCTGCCCTCAGTGCGTGGCAAACGCTGCCTGACGATGTGAAGAGCATCCTTCCCCACAATTACCTTGGTCTCATTGGCGCCTTTATGGTGGCGATGGGCGTCATTGCGCAATTTGTTCGCCAGAAAAACCTGCTGAATGAAAAGCGCCAGAGCAAAGAGGAGGCATCATGACGTTTTTTTCTCTGTTTACCAGCGGCTGGCACGGGCTGGCGGCGATGGGTGCACTGATCATCGCCGTCGTTGCCAGCTACGTCGGAGGTAAGAAAATCGGCAAGGTGCAACAGCAAGCCCGGTCGGAAGCTGACAGCGCCAGGCAAGAGGCAAATCGCATGGCGAATGTTACTCATCAACAGCAACGCAATAGTGAGGAGGCGAAGCGTGTGGCGACTGATAACCTTAATCTTGATGACGCTGCTGCTCGCGACAAGCTGCAGCAGTCCAAATATCACCAACCCTGAGCCCATCATTTATCGCGATTCAGCCTGCATCCTCTTTTCCCCGATTTATACCCATGGCGATGACGCCAATAAGGCCGACATTCGCACCGTGCGCGCCATTAACAGCCATAACGATTTATGGGATGTCCTGTGTGGTCATTCCGCTGCCGAAGATTCTTTAACCTTCTGATTTACAGCCTATTATCCTGAGGAGGATATCATGATTGAAGTTAACTCATTTGCTGAGCTTCGTACGACCATGCCGTCAAAACCAGGTGAAATTGCCGTACTGAAACGCTACTACGATAAAGATTCCAGCTTTCGTGGCGGCGGCGATTTTGTGGGGTTTACCGGCACCACGATTTTAAAAGATGATGGCGGTACGGTAGCCATAGGAAACGGCTTCTACTGGAAGCGTTCAATCAACGATCCGCGAGAAGTGAACATCCTGCATTTTGGGGCCAAGGGCGATGGCGTCACGGATGACACCGATGCGTTTAAACGTATTCTCGGCTGGTCACAAACTTACAGCCAGAATATGAAGGGATTGCCGGTACGTTTCCCGGGCGGGCGTTTTCTGATTATGCCCATGGATCTGAGCAATGCAGAAATCCCGTTCTTTGGCCTGGCCGGGGACGATCTGGCGCTGGGTTCTCTGCCCGGCACCACCATCGTGTCAGATAAAAGTGCCAATACCCTGTTCAAAGTTCAGGCACGGCGCACCACCATTCGTGGGATTACCTGGGACGGACAGGCCACGGCGGATACCGTCACCAACACGGCCACCATTACCCCTGAAATGTGCAGCAATGTTCAGCCGTTTTTTGAAAACAGTTGTATGGCAGGGCAAATCGTTAATATCAGCTGCTTTCGGGGGCAGCGCAGCGGTGGAACCATCTTTAAGCTGCAGGACACGCTCGACAGTAAGTTTGAGCAAATCTATACCAATACCACCTACTCGCGCGTTTTCGATATCGGCTGGTCAGGTTCCCCCAAAGGCGTCTGGGATCACTCTACGGCCGTTGAGTTATGCAATGCGAATTTCCAGACGGGCTATGGTGATGCCACGCTGTATATGCCGCGTATGACGCAGGCGATTATGCGTAACGTCTGGATTGAACATACGCGCAATCCCGGCGATCTGTCTGATGGCGGCTGGACCATCGATACGCTCAACGTCGAGAACTGCAGTACCCCATTAATACTGAACAACGCCCGCGTGGTAATGCGTCATATTAACCTGCAGTCAGGTTCAAAGCTCAGCCAGGACCTTGTGGCAGGCAAGTGGCTTTCTACCTTCGAGTATGGCTATCGACGTGACGAGAACTTCGGCACTTTCATGAGCGGTTCGCTGCGGGCCGGGTACTTTAGTGGCTATAAGGTAGTGAACAATACGGAGACGGATAACTGGTATCGTCTTGGACAGGTATTTTTCCCGGCACCCAATCAACAGTGGGTCATTGAGTTGATCGGTAAAGCGGATAACACCACGCCTTCAGGTACGGCAGGCTCGCCCGTCAATATGCCCGGCACGGGCAAGACCTGGATCAACCTGCAGCGGCTGGATACGGTCTGGGCAGATGCCTGCCATATGGGGCAGCCTGCGGTGATGGACATTCGCTATAACCGTGTGGGAACCACCTATGCCGGTATCTGGGTTAAGCTGCGAGCCAACAGTGGTGAAACCATGTTTAACCTGAAAACCACCGGTCCGACGCGCTTTGATACGGGTTCCTGTTCCCTGTTTCAGAGTGACCTGTCCCTGGTGGATGACGTATCGAAAGTGGGCACGCTTAAGCCTGCCGCACGCTTTGGGTTACATAATGGCGTCGCGGGCGTGGGCGCCAATGAAAAAGGCGTGGTAACCCTCGCTACGGCGGCGGGGTCGCCGACCAATAAAACAACGCCGACGGGTTTTGTGCTCATCAATATTAACGGTACCGATCGTAAAGTCCCTTATTACGATTAACGCTGGCAATCCTACGCGAGGCTTCGGCCTCGCTTTTTTTTGCTTTAAGCGCAGTACCTGTCTCTTCCGCCGCTCTTTGGTTTTATCGGGATCTGAATGCCTGCCGGATATGACGCAAAACGGTCTCAAAGTCAGTTTTGATCAAAGCTGAGATCAAGCTCAACAAATAGAAGATTGCGCTACATCAATAACCCTACACAGTTAATGGTTTCTGGGGTTGAATAACCTTATAGTCTGTGCAACTTTTCGTTGTTGCTATTTCACTCTGGAGGCTACATGGAACTCAGCCGAAGAAAACTTTTTCGCATCTGCGCAGGCGGCCTGGCCGGTACCACTGTTGCATCTCTCGGATTTTTATCCTCTTTCTCTTTGCACGCAGAAGTCCGTCAATACAAGCTGATAAAAGCGAGAGAGACACGTAATAACTGTACTTACTGCTCTGTTGGCTGCGGCATGTTGATTTACAGCCTGGGCGACGCCGCTAAAAACGTGAGGGAAAGTATCTACCACGTAGAGGGCGATCCCGATCATCCGGTCAGCCGTGGCTCGCTCTGCCCGAAAGGGGCGGGGGTGCTGGATTATATTCACAGTGAAACCCGTCTGCAGTACCCCGAGTATCGTGCGCCGGGATCAAACACCTGGCAGCGCATCAGTTGGGATGAGGCTATCAACCGCATTGCCCGTCTGATGAAGGACGATCGCGATGCAAACTTTATTGAGAAGAATGCCCAAGGGGTCACGGTTAACCGCTGGGCCACAACGGGCATGCTGTGCTCTTCCGCCGCCAGTAACGAGACGGGCATCCTCGATGGTAAGTTTACCCGGGGATTAGGCATGACCGCGATAGACTGCCAGGCACGTTTGTGTCACGGGCCTACGGTTTCTGCGCTTGCCCCCACGTTTGGCCGCGGTGCCATGACCAATAACTGGGTCGATATCAAAAATGCCAACGTTGTTCTGATTATGGGAGGCAATGCGGCTGAGGCGCATCCGGTGGGGTTTAAATGGGTTATTGAGGCGCAGACTAAAAATGACGCCACCGTGATTGTGGTCGATCCGCGTTTTAACCGAAGCGCCGCCGTTGCCGATATCTATGCGCCGATTCGCGCCGGTTCGGACAACGTATTCCTGCTTGGCGTCATCCGCTACCTGATTGAACACGATCGTATTCAGCATGAATACGTCCGTCATTACACCAATGCCAGCCTGCTGATTCGTGATGATTACGCGTTTGATAACGGCCTGTTCAGCGGTTATGACGCAGATAAGAAGCAGTATGATAAATCCAGCTGGTTCTATCAGCTTGATGAACAGGGCCATGCGCGACGGGATGCTACACTGCGTCATCCGCGCTGTGTGTGGAACCTGCTAAAAAAACACGTCGAACGTTATACGCCAGACATGGTGAATCGGTTATGTGGGACCTCAGTCGCTGATTTCACGCACATCTGTGAAATTCTGGCCAGCACCAGCGTGGCGGATCGTACAGCAACGATATTGTACGCGCTGGGGTGGACTCATCACTCTTCCGGTGCGCAGATCATCCGGGCGGCCGCCATGCTGCAACTGTTGCTCGGCAATATCGGCATGGCGGGCGGCGGTATCAATGCGCTGCGCGGTCACTCGAATATTCAGGGTTACACCGATCTTGGATTGCTGTCGACCAATCTGCCCGGCTACATGCCTCTGCCCTCAGAGCATCAACCCGATTATCAGACCTATATTTCACAGATCACACCGCCTGCTCTGGGGGTGAACGAGGTGAACTACTGGCAGAACACGCCAACGTTTTTCGTCAGTATGATGAAAAGCTTCTGGGGGGAACATGCCACGGCGGAAAATAACTGGGGCTATGACTGGCTGCCCAAATGGGATCGTCTTTATGATGTGATGACGCAGGCCGAATTGATGCTAGAGGGCAAAATCAACGGTTATATTGTCCAGGGTTTTAATCCGCTTGCTGCCTTCCCCGATAAAAACAAATCGTCCCGCGCGCTTTCGAAACTCAAATTCATGGTAGTCATTGATCCGCTGGTAACCGAATCCTCGAACTTCTGGCAGCACCACGGCGAAATGAATGATGTTAAGCCAGAGGCGATCCAGACCGAAGTCTTCCGTTTACCGTCATCCTGCTTTGCCGAAGAGAACGGATCGATTGTGAATTCCGGCCGTTGGCTACAGTGGCACTGGGCAGCAGCAGAGCCACCGGGCGAGGCGTTACATGATGGTAAAATCCTTGGCCGCCTCTTTATGCGATTGCGAGAGCTTTACCAGCAAGAGGGCGGGGCTAATCCGCAGCCGTTACTCAACCTTAACTGGAATTATCACGATCCCTGTGATCCGCACCCCGAAGAGCTTGCCCGTGAGGCTAATGGGATGGCGCTTCAGGATCTGTATGACGCACAAGGTCGGTTAATTGCGAAAAAAGGGGAGCAGCTCAGCAGCTTTGCACAGCTTCGTGATGATGGATCCACCAGCAGTTACTGCTGGATCTACTGCGGCAGTTGGACAGAGCAGGGCAACCAGATGGCGAATCGTGACAACAGCGATCCTTATGGTTTGGGTTGTACGCCGGGATGGGCATGGTCGTGGCCAGCCAATCGTCGGATTCTCTATAACCGAGCCTCGGCCGATCCCGCGGGCAAGCCCTGGGATGCAAAACGCGCGCTGCTGCACTGGGATGGTAAAAAATGGGCAGGGATGGACGTTGCGGATTACAACCTGTCTGCGCCAGACAGCCATGTCGGACCCTTTATCATGAACCCGGAAGGCGTTGCGCGCCTGTTCTCGATCGACAAAATGAATGATGGCCCTTTCCCGGAACATTATGAGCCGATTGAGTCACCCATTGGGACTAACCCTCTGCATCCATATGTCGTCTCCAGCCCGGTGGCGCGAATTTTCAGTGACGATATTGCCAATATGGGTAAAGCCGATGCGTTTCCTTATGTCGCCACCACCTATTCCATTACCGAGCTGTTCCGCCACTGGACCAAGCATGCCCGACTTAACGCCATTGTTCAGCCTGAGCAATTTATTGAGATTGGCGAGTCTCTGGCAAATGAAAAAGGTATTGCCGCAGGAGACATGGTTAAGGTGATGTCTAAACGCGGTTTTATCAAGGCGAAAGCCGTGGTCACGAAGCGTTTGCAGACGTTAACCATCGACGGTAAACGCGTGGATACCATCGGGATTCCCTGCCACTGGGGATTTGAAGGCGCAACACGTAAAGGCTTTCTGTCCAATACGTTGACGCCATCGGTGGGTGATGCCAACTCACACACGCCAGAATACAAAGCGTTTCTGGTAAACATTGAGCGGGCGTAAGGAGGCAACCCATGTCTATGCAATCTCAAGATATTCTTCAACGCTCTGCGACCAACAGTTTAACGCCACCGCCTCAGGCGCGGGACTTTCAGGCAGAAGTGGCAAAACTTATCGATGTTTCGATCTGCATTGGCTGTAAAGGCTGTCAGGTGGCCTGCGCAGAATGGAACGATATCCGTGATGATGTCGGTCACTGCACCGGCGTCTACGACAATCCGATGGAGTTAAGTGCGAAATCCTGGACGGTAATGCGGTTCAGCGAAACGATGCAGCAGGGCAAACTGGCGTGGTTAATTCGCAAAGATGGCTGCATGCACTGCGCCGATCCTGGCTGCCTCAAAGCCTGTCCTTCTGCCGGCGCCATCGTTCAGTATGCGAATGGCATTGTGGATTTTCAGTCTGAGCATTGTGTCGGTTGTGGTTACTGCATTGCCGGCTGCCCGTTTAACGTGCCACGGCTGAATCCCGATGATAATCGCGTTTATAAGTGCACGCTCTGTGTGGACAGAGTAAGGGTGGGTCAGGAGCCCGCCTGTGTAAAAACCTGCCCAACAGGTGCCATCCAGTTTGGTAGCAAAAAAGAGATGCTCAGCATGGCAGAAGTGCGCGTGGCACAGCTCAAAAAACGTGGCTATGTCCATGCGGGTCTCTACAACCCAGAGGGCGTGGGGGGAACACATGTGATGTATGTCCTGCACCATGCGGACAAGCCGGGACTTTACCACCATCTGCCCGCCGATCCAAAAATCGCTACGCCGGTTAATGTATGGAAGGGCGTGCTCAAACCGCTTTCCGCCGCGGGATTGATTGTGACCTTAGCCGCGCTCCTTTATCACTATGTGGGTATTGGTCCGAATAAAGAGACGGATAATGAAGAGGAGAACGATCATGAGTAAGCGCAACATGATCCTGCGTACCCGATTTATCGATCGCGCCTGTCACTGGACCGTGGTGATCAGCTTTTTTTTGGTCGCGCTTTCCGGCCTTGGGCTGTTCTTTCCAACGCTGCACTGGCTGACAGCAACCTTCGGTACGCCGCAGATGGGACGGATTTTACATCCGTTTTTTGGCGTACTGATTTTCGTGTTATTGATGGTGATGTTTTTGCGCTTTGTACGCCACAACATCCCGGACAGGCAGGATGTGCCGTGGGTAAAAGGGATTGTTGAAGTGCTCAAGGGCAATGAGCACAAAGTAGCCGACGTAGGCAAATATAATGCGGGCCAGAAAATGATGTTCTGGGCCATTATGTGTTTGATTGTGGTGCTGGTGGTGACCGGCATTATTATCTGGCGGCCTTATCTTGCGGCATATTTCCCCATCACGGTTATCCGCTGGAGCCTGCTGATTCATGCCGTCGCCGCAATCGTGCTGATCCACGCCATTTTGATTCATGTCTATATGGCGTTTTGGGTTAAAGGCTCTATTACGGGGATGATTGAGGGCAAGGTAAGCCGTCGTTGGGCGAGAAAGCACCATCCGCGTTGGTATCGCGAGGTTGAGGCGGCGGAGAAGAAGGCGGTGGAGTAGTCGGGGGCTGAGTTCACGTCATGTTGCCCCGGGCAGGTTCCGCCCGTTTGGGGGATTTACGATTTTGCATTGAGCAGATTCCGCCCGCCAGGCGTGAGGGAGTTTCAGCCTGTCCGTGCAGGCGGTCGGGTTAAGGGGCTTGCGCCAGCCCCTTAACAATCCCGGCGTCCGGCAGCCGCCGCTGTTCCTTCG
>NZ_JASCAK010000005.1:0-26084 GCF_029967885.1 Pantoea sp. V106_11 | reverse complement strand
GAGCTGCCAGAAGGCGTTGAAATGGTTATGCCAGGCGACAACATCAAAATGGTTGTTACCCTGATTCACCCAATCGCGATGGACGAAGGTCTGCGCTTCGCAATCCGCGAAGGTGGCCGTACCGTTGGCGCGGGTGTTGTTGCCAAAGTTATCGCTTAATTACCGATAATATTTGACGCAATGCACGTGGAAAGGGCATCATTTGATGCCCTTTTTGTACGCTGTTTCATAGAACCTGACTCATCAGTGATTTTGAACCATAATCATTGCTGAGACAGGCTCTGTTATGCGGCGCTGGATACCGAGTTACGCCCCAAAAGCTCATTCGGTTTGGATGCCTCGCAATGCGGGGCAGAATAGTTTCTGAATTATTGTGGCAGGTTGGTTTATGAGTGCGAATACCGAAGCTCAAGGGAGCGGGCGCGGCCTCGAAGCGCTGAAGTGGGTAGTGGTAGTCTTATTACTGCTTGCGGCGATCGTAGGTAACTACCTCTATCGCGATGTGACGCTGCCTTTGCGCGCGTTAGCTGTGGTTGTACTGATTGCGGCAGCAGGCGGCATTGCGCTTTTGACGACAAAAGGCAAAGCAACCGTGGCCTTTGCACGTGAAGCAAGAACCGAAATGCGTAAAGTTATCTGGCCAACCCGCCAGGAAACACTGCATACCACGTTAATCGTTGCCGCGGTTACTGCCGTGATGTCACTGATTTTGTGGGGGCTGGATGGTATTCTGGTCCGTCTGGTATCGTTTATCACTGGCCTGAGGTTCTGAGATGTCTGAAGCTCCAAAGAAACGCTGGTACGTCGTGCAGGCGTTTTCCGGTTTTGAAGGCCGCGTAGCACAGTCGCTGCGTGAGCACATCAAACTGCACAACATGGAAGAGCTGTTTGGCGACGTCATGGTTCCTACAGAAGAAGTTGTTGAGATCCGTGGTGGTCAACGCCGCAAGAGCGAGCGCAAATTCTTCCCCGGCTACGTTCTGGTACAGATGGTAATGAATGACGCCAGCTGGCACCTGGTGCGCAGCGTTCCGCGCGTTATGGGCTTTATTGGCGGTACCTCTGACCGTCCTGCGCCGATTAGCGACAAAGAAGTCGATGCGATTATGAATCGCCTGCAGCAGGTGGGCGACAAGCCGCGTCCGAAAACGCTGTTCGAGCCGGGCGAAATGGTACGTGTCAACGATGGTCCATTTGCCGACTTTAACGGTGTGGTTGAAGATGTGGACTACGAAAAGAGCCGCCTGACGGTTTCTGTTTCCATCTTTGGACGCGCAACGCCAGTAGAACTCGACTTCGGTCAGGTTGAGAAGGGCTAACCTTTTCCGACATACAATTTGGCTGTTGCAGCAGGCGCGAAATTTAACTATAATTTCGCGCCTTTTGTTTTTATGCGCTGGCAACAGCGTGTAAATCGTTACCACGGGGAGCCTTTTACAGGCGCTATAACCCAATTGAGGAATTATCATGGCTAAGAAAGTACAAGCCTACGTCAAGCTGCAGGTTGCAGCTGGTATGGCGAACCCAAGTCCACCGGTTGGTCCAGCTCTGGGTCAGCAGGGTGTTAACATCATGGAATTCTGTAAAGCGTTTAACGCCAAAACAGAATCACTGGAAAAAGGTCTGCCGACTCCAGTTGTTATCACCGTATACAGCGACCGTTCTTTTACCTTTATTACCAAAACGCCTCCGGCTGCCGTTCTGCTGAAAAAAGCAGCAGGCATCAAGTCTGGTTCTGGTAAGCCGAACAAAGATAAAGTCGGTAAAGTGACTCGTGCTCAGGTACGTGAAATCGCAGAAACTAAAGCTGCGGACATGACTGGTTCTGACGTTGAAGCGATGACTCGCTCAATCGAAGGTACTGCTCGTTCCATGGGCCTGGTTGTAGAGGACTAAGAAATGGCTAAGCTGACCAAGCGCATGAGCGTAATTCGCGACAAAGTTGACGCGACCAAGCAGTACGATATTGCTGAAGCAATCGCTTTACTGAAAGAACTGGCTACTGCCAAGTTCGTCGAAAGCGTTGACGTTGCTGTTAACCTCGGCATCGATGCACGTAAATCTGATCAGAACGTCCGCGGCGCGACCGTTCTGCCACACGGTACTGGTCGTTCAGTACGTGTTGCTGTCTTCACCCAGGGCGCAAACGCTGAAGCTGCTAAAGCAGCTGGCGCTGAGCTGGTAGGTATGGAAGACCTGGCCGATCAGATCAAGAAAGGCGAAATGAACTTTGACGTTGTTATTGCTTCTCCGGATGCAATGCGCGTTGTTGGCCAGTTAGGCCAGGTTCTGGGTCCACGTGGCCTGATGCCAAACCCGAAAGTCGGTACTGTAACGCCTAACGTTGCTGAAGCGGTTAAGAACGCTAAAGCAGGTCAGGTTCGTTATCGTAACGACAAAAACGGCATCATCCACACTACCATCGGTAAAGTGGACTTCGATGCTGACAAACTGAAAGAAAACCTGGAATCTCTGCTGGTTGCGCTGAAAAAAGCAAAACCTGCACAGGCGAAAGGCGTGTACATCAAGAAAGTTAGCATCTCTACCACCATGGGCGCCGGCGTTGCCGTTGACCAGGCTGGTCTGACTGCCGTAGCAAACTAATTGCTACTTGAAACGGGCGAAAAATTCACCTAGAATCTTACGCCCGTTGTTCTGCATTAATGCAGACGTCGATGTGGGTTATTCAGAACGTGGTAAGACGGTGGCCGAGTCAGCGACCTGAAGCACAGTGAACTGTGCGGCGGGTGAGGGCAAAGACAGCCAGCGCAATGCGGTTTGAGTGACAACACACGACCCAAATTTTAGGTTGGAGCCAGGCCTTATCCTGGCCTCCGTCCAAGACCGCAGGAGCGGAACATCCTCGGATGTAATGCTTAATCCCCTGCGTAGACGGTGACAGAACCAAAAGATTTTTTCTTATCTGGATTCTGCTCACCGTGTATTAGCGCTTATTTTCCTTCGGGCGAGTAAGTGAAGTGAGTTCCGGGGAAATCCTTCCCCGGTCAAATCCAGGAGCTAAAGCTAATGGCATTAAATCTTCAAGACAAACAAGCGATTGTTGCTGAAGTCAGCGAAGTAGCCAAAGGTGCGCTTTCAGCGGTTGTTGCGGATTCTCGTGGCGTTACCGTTGATAAAATGACCGAACTGCGTAAAGCAGGTCGTGAAGCTGGCGTTTACATGCGTGTTGTTCGTAACACCCTGCTGCGCCGCGTCGTTGAAGGTACTCAGTTCGAGTGCCTGAAAGACACGTTTGTTGGTCCGACCCTGATTGCATATTCTATGGAACACCCGGGCGCTGCTGCTCGTCTGTTCAAAGATTTCGCGAAAGCGAATGCAAAATTCGAGGTCAAAGCTGCAGCCTTTGAAGGTGAGCTGATCACGGCGGCCAATATTGACCGTCTGGCAACTCTGCCGACCTACGAAGAAGCACTGGCACGTCTGATGTCGACCATGAAAGAAGCCGCTGCCGGCAAACTGGTTCGCACTCTGGCTGCTGTTCGCGATGCAAAAGAAGCGGCTTAAGGCCTCTCTTTTGTTCGCACTTGCTAACGTATAAACTTTTTCTGATTCTTAGGAACAATTGTTATGTCTATTACTAAAGACCAAATTCTGGAAGCCGTTGCTGCTATGTCCGTAATGGAAGTAGTTGAGCTGGTTTCTGCTATGGAAGAAAAATTCGGCGTTTCTGCTGCTGCTGCTGTAGCTGTTGCTGCTGGCCCAGCTGAAGCTGTTGAAGAGAAAACTGAATTCGACGTCGTTCTGAAAGCTGTTGGCGCGAACAAAGTTGCAGTAATCAAAGCCGTACGTACCGCAACTGGTCTGGGCCTGAAAGAAGCCAAAGATCTGGTTGAAGCAACTGGCGTGATCAAAGAAGGCATCAGCAAAGATGACGCAGCTGCACTTGAAGCTGCTCTGAAAGAAGCTGGCGCTGAAGTTGAAGTTAAGTAAGACAACCCTCGGGTTGCAGTCTGAGTAGTTTCAGACTGATGGCTGGTGACTTTTTGGTCACCAGCCTTTTTGCGCTCCAGGGCCTCAATGGGGTTTCGCACTGTTTGTCCATTGTTGCTCATCAATATCTTTCTCTATCGACGACTTAATATACTGCTTTCCCGTGCGGGTTCCCTGCCCACGCTGAAGCAATGAAATGATTTAAGCGTGATAGAAAGAGGTATTGCACGTACTGCAGAGCAGTAGGTGAATCAAACAAAATCGTGTTGCATGAACTGTCCTGTCAGGACGGACAGCGTGGGTCGACTTGTCAGCTAGCTGAGGAACCCTATGGTTTACTCCTATACCGAGAAAAAACGTATTCGTAAGGATTTTGGTAAACGTCCGCAAGTTTTGGACATACCTTATCTCCTTTCCATCCAGCTTGATTCGTTTCAGAAGTTTATCGAGCAAGATCCAGAAGGTCAGTACGGACTGGAAGCTGCATTCCGCTCTGTATTCCCTATTGCGAGCTACAGCGGCAACTCTGAGTTGCAGTATGTCAGCTATCGCTTAGGTGAACCTGTCTTTGACGTGAAAGAGTGTCAGATCCGTGGCGTGACCTACTCGGCACCGCTGCGCGTGAAACTGCGTCTGGTGATCTATGAGCGCGAAGCGCCAGAAGGCACAGTAAAAGACATTAAAGAACAAGAAGTCTACATGGGTGAAATTCCACTCATGACTGACAACGGTACCTTTGTTATCAACGGTACTGAACGTGTTATCGTTTCTCAGCTGCATCGTAGTCCTGGCGTGTTCTTTGACAGCGATAAGGGTAAAACCCACTCCTCGGGTAAAGTGCTGTATAACGCACGTATCATCCCTTACCGTGGTTCATGGCTCGACTTCGAGTTTGACCCGAAAGACAACCTTTTCGTCCGTATTGACCGTCGTCGTAAGCTGCCGGCCAGTATCATTCTGCGCGCACTGCATTACACCACTGCTCAAATTCTCGACGTGTTCTTCGAGAAAGTGGTGTACGAAATCCGTGACAACAAGCTGCAGATGGAACTGGTGCCAGAGCGCCTGCGCGGTGAAACCGCGACCTTCGATATCGAATCGAATGGCACGGTCTACGTTGAGAAAGGGCGTCGCATCACTGCGCGTCATATTCGTCAGTTGGAAAAAGACGGTATCCAACACATCGAAGTCCCTGTGGAATACATTGCGGGCAAAGTGGTCTCTAAAGACTACATCGATGAGAATACCGGTGAGCTGATCGTTGCGGCCAACATGGAACTGTCGCTGGATCTGCTGGCGAAGCTGAGCCAGTCGGGTCACAAGCGCATTGAAACGCTGTTCACCAACGATTTGGATCACGGCCCATACATCTCCGAGACGCTGCGCGTTGACCCAACCAACGATCGCCTGAGCGCGCTGGTTGAGATCTACCGCATGATGCGTCCTGGTGAGCCGCCAACGCGTGAAGCTGCAGAGAACCTGTTTGAGAACCTGTTCTTCTCTGAAGATCGTTACGATCTTTCTGCAGTCGGCCGCATGAAGTTCAACCGTTCATTGCTGCGTGATGAGATCGAAGGTTCAGGTATCCTGAGCAAAGAAGACATCATCGAAGTGATGAAAAAACTGATCGACATCCGTAACGGTAAAGGCGAAGTGGACGATATCGACCACCTCGGTAACCGTCGTATTCGTTCAGTCGGTGAAATGGCTGAAAACCAGTTCCGCGTCGGTCTGGTCCGTGTTGAGCGTGCAGTGAAAGAGCGTCTTTCTCTGGGCGACCTCGATACGCTGATGCCACAGGACATGATCAACGCCAAGCCAATTTCGGCGGCGGTGAAAGAGTTCTTTGGTTCCAGCCAGCTGTCTCAGTTTATGGATCAGAACAACCCCTTGTCAGAGATTACGCACAAGCGTCGTATCTCTGCTCTCGGCCCGGGCGGTTTAACCCGTGAGCGTGCCGGCTTCGAAGTGCGTGACGTACACCCAACGCACTACGGTCGTGTCTGCCCAATCGAAACCCCTGAAGGTCCGAACATCGGTCTGATCAACTCCTTGTCTGTGTACGCGCAGACGAACGAGTACGGTTTCCTGGAAACCCCTTATCGTCGCGTTATTGACGGTGTGGTTTCCGATGAAATTCATTACCTTTCTGCAATCGAAGAAGGTAACTACGTTATCGCGCAGGCGAACACCAATCTGTCAGAAGAAGGTGCGTTCGTTGATGACCTGGTCACCTGCCGTAGCAAAGGCGAATCAAGTCTGTTCAGCCGCGATCAGGTTGACTACATGGACGTTTCCACCCAGCAGGTGGTTTCTGTCGGTGCGTCACTGATTCCGTTCCTGGAACACGATGATGCTAACCGCGCCCTGATGGGTGCGAACATGCAACGTCAGGCCGTTCCTACTCTGCGTGCTGATAAGCCGCTGGTAGGTACCGGTATGGAGCGCGCTGTAGCCGTTGACTCCGGTGTTACCGCTGTTGCGAAACGTGGTGGTACCGTTCAGTACGTTGATGCATCACGTATCGTTATTAAAGTTAACGAAGACGAGATGTACCCGGGCGAAGCGGGTATCGACATCTACAACCTGACCAAATACACCCGTTCTAACCAGAACACCTGTATCAATCAGATGCCGTGTGTCTCTCTGGGTGAGCCCGTTGAACGTGGTGATGTGCTGGCTGACGGCCCGTCTACCGATCTCGGTGAGCTGGCGCTGGGTCAGAACATGCGCGTCGCGTTCATGCCGTGGAACGGTTACAACTTCGAAGACTCCATTTTAGTCTCCGAGCGCGTAGTGCAGGAAGATCGCTTCACCACCATCCACATTCAGGAACTGGCCTGTGTGTCTCGTGACACCAAGCTGGGGCCAGAAGAGATCACGGCTGACATCCCGAACGTGGGCGAAGCTGCACTCTCTAAACTGGATGAGTCCGGTATCGTTTATATCGGTGCTGAAGTGACCGGCGGTGACATTCTGGTTGGTAAGGTGACGCCAAAAGGCGAAACCCAGCTGACGCCAGAAGAGAAGCTGCTGCGTGCGATCTTCGGTGAGAAAGCGTCTGACGTTAAAGACTCTTCTCTGCGTGTACCGAACGGTGTTTCCGGTACCGTTATCGACGTTCAGGTCTTCACCCGCGATGGCGTGGAAAAAGACAAGCGTGCGCTGGAAATCGAAGAAATGCAGCTGAAGCAGGCCAAGAAAGACCTGTCTGAAGAGCTGCAGATCCTGGAAGCGGGCCTGTTTAGCCGTATCCAGTCTGTCCTGATTTCCGGTGGCGTTGAAGCAGACAAACTGGACAAGCTGCCGCGTGAGCGTTGGCTGGAGCTGGGTCTGACTGACGAAGCCAAGCAAAACCAGCTGGAGCAGCTGGCAGAGCAGTACGACGAACTGAAGCACGAGTTTGAGAAAAAACTCGAAGGTAAGCGTCGTAAAATCACCCAAGGCGATGATCTGGCACCTGGCGTGCTGAAAATCGTTAAGGTTTATCTGGCTGTTAAACGTCAGATTCAGCCTGGTGATAAAATGGCAGGTCGTCACGGTAACAAAGGTGTTATCTCTAAGATCAACCCAATCGAAGACATGCCTTACGATGAGAACGGTACGCCGGTCGATATCGTACTGAACCCGCTGGGCGTACCTTCGCGTATGAACATCGGTCAGATCCTTGAGACTCACCTGGGGATGGCAGCGAAAGGTATCGGCGAGAAGATCAACGCGATGCTGAAGAAGCAGGAAGAAGTCGCCAAGCTGCGCGAATTCATCCAGCGTGCTTACGATCTGGGCACCGATGTGCGTCAGAAAGTTGACCTGAACACCTTTACTGATGACGAAGTTCTGCGCCTGGCTGAGAACCTGAAAAAAGGTATGCCAATTGCCACGCCGGTGTTTGATGGTGCGAAAGAGAGCGAAATCAAAGAGCTGTTAGAGCTCGGCGGTCTGCCTTCTTCCGGTCAGATTACCCTGTTTGATGGCCGTACTGGTGAGCAGTTCGAACGTCAGGTAACCGTAGGCTATATGTACATGCTGAAACTCAACCACCTGGTTGATGACAAGATGCACGCACGTTCTACCGGTTCCTATAGCCTCGTTACTCAGCAGCCGCTGGGTGGTAAGGCACAGTTCGGTGGTCAGCGCTTCGGTGAGATGGAAGTATGGGCGCTGGAAGCTTACGGTGCTGCGTATACCCTTCAAGAAATGCTTACCGTTAAGTCTGATGACGTCAACGGCCGTACCAAGATGTATAAGAACATCGTGGATGGCAACCATCAGATGGAACCTGGCATGCCAGAATCGTTCAACGTACTGTTGAAAGAGATTCGCTCGCTGGGTATCAACATCGAGCTGGAAGACGAGTAACCCTCAGTAACAGGCCTGGCCTGGAAGCGCAGGGTTAACGCGCTCGCATTTGTACTGGTTATGGGGCGTTCAATTTCGGTTGGACGCCCCTGAGTCTCACTCCGACGGGAGCAAATCCGTGAAAGACTTACTTAAGTTTCTGAAAGCGCAAACTAAAACCGAAGAGTTTGATGCGATCAAAATTGCGCTGGCGTCGCCAGACATGATCCGTTCCTGGTCTTTCGGTGAAGTGAAAAAGCCGGAAACCATTAACTATCGTACCTTCAAGCCAGAGCGCGATGGTCTGTTCTGTGCCCGTATTTTTGGGCCGGTAAAAGATTACGAATGCCTGTGTGGTAAGTACAAGCGTCTGAAACACCGTGGTGTGATCTGCGAGAAGTGCGGCGTTGAAGTGACCCAGACTAAAGTGCGTCGTGAGCGCATGGGCCACATCGAGCTGGCTTCGCCAACCGCACACATCTGGTTCCTGAAGTCACTGCCTTCGCGTATCGGCCTGCTGCTGGATATGCCGCTGCGTGACATCGAACGCGTGCTGTATTTTGAATCTTATGTCGTTATCGAAGGTGGCATGACCAACCTCGAGAAACGTCAGATTCTGACTGAAGAGCAGTACCTGGATGCGCTGGAAGAATTCGGTGACGAATTCGACGCGAAAATGGGTGCAGAAGCGATTCAGGCACTGCTGAAAAACATGGATCTGGAGCAAGAGTGCGAACAGCTGCGCGAAGAGCTGAACGAAACTAACTCCGAGACCAAACGTAAAAAGCTGACCAAGCGTATTAAGCTGCTGGAAGCGTTCGTTCAGTCTGGTAACAAGCCAGAGTGGATGATCCTGACCGTTCTGCCGGTTCTGCCGCCAGATCTGCGTCCGCTGGTACCGCTGGATGGTGGTCGTTTCGCTACGTCGGATCTGAACGATCTGTATCGCCGCGTGATCAACCGTAACAACCGTCTGAAACGCCTGCTGGATCTGGCTGCGCCAGATATCATCGTGCGTAACGAAAAACGTATGCTGCAGGAAGCGGTTGATGCCCTGCTGGATAACGGTCGTCGCGGTCGTGCGATCACCGGTTCTAACAAGCGTCCTCTGAAATCTTTGGCCGATATGATCAAAGGTAAGCAGGGTCGTTTCCGTCAGAACCTGCTCGGTAAGCGTGTTGACTACTCTGGTCGTTCTGTTATCACCGTAGGTCCATACCTGCGTCTGCATCAGTGCGGTCTGCCGAAGAAAATGGCACTGGAGCTGTTCAAACCGTTCATCTACGGCAAGCTGGAACTGCGTGGCCTGGCCACCACCATCAAAGCCGCTAAGAAAATGGTTGAGCGTGAAGAAGCTGTCGTGTGGGATATCCTGGACGAAGTGATCCGCGAACACCCGGTACTGCTGAACCGTGCACCAACTCTGCACCGTTTGGGTATCCAGGCATTTGAGCCCGTCCTGATCGAAGGTAAAGCTATTCAGCTGCACCCGCTGGTTTGTGCGGCTTATAACGCCGACTTCGATGGTGACCAGATGGCTGTTCACGTACCGCTGACGCTGGAAGCCCAGCTGGAAGCGCGTGCGCTGATGATGTCTACCAACAACATCCTGTCACCTGCGAACGGCGAGCCAATCATCGTTCCTTCACAGGACGTTGTACTGGGTCTGTATTACATGACCCGCGACTGTGTTAACGCCAAAGGCGAAGGCATGGTACTGACCGGTCCGAAAGAAGCTGAACGCGTTTACCGCGCCGGCCTCGCTTCGCTGCACGCTCGCGTTAAAGTGCGTATCACTGAGCACGAGAAAAACGAGCAGGATGAGTGGGTTTCTAAAACCAGCATCATCGACACGACGATTGGTCGCGCCATCCTGTGGATGATCGTGCCTAAAGGTCTGCCTTTCTCCATCGTCAACCAGGCGCTGGGCAAGAAAGCGATTTCCAAGATGCTGAACACCTGTTACCGCATCCTGGGCCTGAAACCAACGGTTATCTTTGCTGACCAGACCATGTACACCGGCTTCGCCTATGCGGCACGTTCAGGTGCGTCTGTTGGTATCGACGACATGGTTATCCCAGAGAAGAAAGTGGAAATCATCACCGAAGCGGAAGCGGAAGTGGCTGAAATCCAGGAGCAGTTCCAGTCTGGTCTGGTGACGGCAGGCGAACGCTATAACAAAGTGATCGATATCTGGGCTGCGGCCAACGAACGCGTTGCTAAAGCGATGATGGAAAACCTCTCTACTGAAGTCGTGATTAACCGCGATGGTGAAGAAGAGCGCCAGGTTTCCTTCAACAGCATCTTTATGATGGCCGACTCCGGTGCGCGTGGTTCTGCTGCACAGATTCGTCAGCTGGCCGGTATGCGTGGTCTGATGGCTAAGCCAGATGGATCAATCATTGAAACGCCGATTACGGCGAACTTCCGTGAAGGTCTGAACGTACTCCAGTACTTCATCTCGACGCACGGTGCACGTAAAGGTCTGGCGGATACCGCACTGAAAACAGCAAACTCCGGTTATCTGACGCGTCGTCTGGTTGACGTTGCACAGGATCTGGTTGTGACTGAAGACGACTGCGGCACGCACGAAGGCATCATGATGACGCCGGTCATCGAAGGTGGCGACGTGAAAGAACCGCTGCGTGAGCGTGTTCTGGGTCGTGTGACTGCGGAAGACGTGCTGAAGCCTGGTACGGCTGACATTCTGGTTCCACGTAACACTCTGCTCGATGAGCACTGGTGTGACGTGCTGGAACTGAACTCAGTAGACAGCGTGAAAGTGCGCTCTGTTGTTGGTTGTGAAACCGACTTTGGTGTGTGTGCGCATTGCTATGGTCGCGACCTGGCACGTGGTCACATCATCAACAAAGGTGAAGCGATCGGTGTTATCGCGGCACAGTCCATCGGTGAGCCGGGTACACAGCTGACGATGCGTACGTTCCACATCGGTGGTGCGGCATCACGTGCGGCTGCTGAATCCAGCATTCAGGTGAAGAACAAAGGTACCATCAAGCTGACCAATGCCAAGTCGGTAACTAACTCGGCAGGCAAGCTGGTGATCACCTCGCGTAACGTTGAACTGAAAATGATCGACGAATTTGGCCGTACTAAAGAGAGCTATAAAGTTCCTTACGGTGCGACCATGGCGAAAGGTGATGGTGAGCAGGTTGCTGCGGGCGAAACCGTTGCAAACTGGGATCCGCATACCATGCCGGTTATCACTGAAGTGGGCGGTTTCATTCGCTTCACGGATATGATCGACGGTCAGACCATTACTCGTCAGACTGACGACCTGACCGGTCTGTCATCGCTGGTGGTCCTGGATTCTGCTGAGCGTACTGCGGGTGGTAAAGATCTGCGTCCAGCCCTGAAAATCGTTGATGCTAGCGGCAATGATGTCCTGATCCCTGGTACCGATATGCCAGCTCAGTACTTCCTGCCAGGTAAAGCGATTGTACAGCTGGAAGATGGCGTGAAGATCAGCTCGGGTGATACCCTGGCGCGTGTTCCGCAGGAATCGGGCGGTACCAAGGATATTACCGGTGGTCTGCCACGCGTTGCCGACCTGTTCGAAGCGCGTCGTCCGAAAGAGCCAGCAATCCTGGCGGAGATCAGCGGCATCATCTCCTTCGGTAAAGAGACCAAAGGTAAACGTCGTCTGGTCATTACTCCGCTGGATGGTAGCGATCCGTATGAAGAGATGATTCCGAAATGGCGTCAGCTGAACGTGTTCGAAGGTGAACGTGTTGAGCGCGGTGACGTGGTTTCCGATGGCCCAGAGTCACCACATGACATCCTGCGCTTGCGTGGCGTGCATGCGGTTACCCGTTACATCACTAACGAAGTGCAGGAAGTTTACCGTCTGCAAGGCGTTAAGATTAACGATAAGCACATCGAAGTCATCGTTCGTCAGATGCTGCGTAAAGCAACCATCATGAGCGCGGGAAGCACCGAGTTCCTGGAAGGTGAGCAGGCTGAATTCTCTCGCATCAAGATCTCTAACCGTGAACTTGAAGCGAACGGAAAAGTGGGCGCTACCTTCATGCGTGACCTGCTGGGTATTACCAAAGCGTCACTGGCAACCGAATCGTTCATCTCTGCTGCATCGTTCCAGGAAACCACGCGTGTCCTGACCGAAGCGGCAGTTGCAGGCAAGCGCGACGAACTGCGCGGTCTGAAAGAGAACGTTATCGTGGGACGTCTGATCCCTGCCGGTACCGGTTATGCATACCATCAGGATCGTATGCGCCGCAAAGCGGCAGGCGAAGTGCCGGTTGCACCGCAGGTGACTGCGGATGAAGCCTCTGCAAGCCTGGCTGAATTGCTGAACGCTGGTCTGGGCGGTAACAACGACGAGTAATCGTCAAACGCCTGATAAAAAACCCTGCTCTGGCAGGGTTTTTTTTATCTTTAAGCTATCAGTGAATATCGCGTCGATTTAACCCAATGTCTTTTAACTGACAATCGCTAAGCCTGGACAAAATAGCGCGGGTTTCCCGCTGGCATTGCCAGCGTCGGATGTTCCCCCAGACAATGCGCAAGAACCGAAACGGTCTTATGACAAATGGCTTAGCCGCGCGGTTTTCTTCATATCCCATGATCCTGCCCCTCGTTGTTTATCTTAGAAACATTTTCACGTAGACCGTCTGTTCAATACAGACTCACCAAGAACAAATATTTAACATACAGATTGCGCATTGACGCATCTGAATGGTAGAAATAGCGTTAATCTGTACCGCTTTGCGGGGCAATCAAACTTCATAAGGCATACAATGACGCGTTATCAACATTTAGCCATGCTGCTGGAAAAGCGCATTGCGCAGGGGCTGTATCGGAACGGCGAACGGTTGCCCTCGGTGCGCAGCCTGAGTGCTGAACACGGTGTCAGTATTAGCACCGTGCAACAGGCCTATTATTTGCTGGAGCAGAAACAGTTGATCATCCCGCAGTCCCGTTCGGGCTATTATGTTGCGCCGCATAAAGCGATGCCGCCCATTCCGGCACTGACCCGACCGGTACAGCGCCCGGTGGAAATCACGCAGTGGGATGCGGTCTTTGATCTGCTTAACAGCCGGCTGGAAGATGACATATTGCAGTTGGGCAGCGGCATGCCGGATCTCACACAGTCTACCCTGAAGCCGCTCTGGAAAGCGTTTAGTCGGCAGGCACAGAAGCAGGAAAGCACTCTGCTGAATTACGATAATCTGTATGGGGTGACCTGCCTGCGAGAGCAGATCGCCCGGCTGATGATTGACAGTGGCTGTCAGCTCAGCCATGAAGATATTGTCATTACGACGGGTTGCCATGAAGCCCTGTCTGTTTCCGTTCGCGCTGTCTGCCAGCCGGGCGATATCATCGCCGTGGAATCACCATCGTTTCACGGCATCATGCAAACGCTGCGCGGTTTTGGCATTCGCGCCATTGAGATCCCCACTGATGCGGTAACGGGCATCAGTCTTGAGGCGCTGGAGCTGGCCTTTGATCAGTGGCCGATTAAGGCCGTCGTGGTGGTGCCCAACTGTAATAACCCACTTGGTTTCATCATGCCAGAGAAGCGCAAGCGCGCCCTGCTGGCCTTGGCGCAACGTTTTGACGCCGCGATTATTGAAGACGATGTCTATGGCGAGTTGGCCTGGGAGTATCCACGGCCTTCATCCATTAAATCGATGGATGAAGACGGGCGCGTATTGTTATGCAGTTCATTTTCAAAAACGCTGGCGCCGGGTCTGCGCGTAGGCTGGGTGGCGCCGGGGCGCTACCGCGATCGGGTTCTGCATATGAAATACATCGGGACCGGGTCTACTGCGACTCAGCCTCAGCACGCAGTTGCAGAGTTTATTCATCAGGGGCATTACCAGACCCATCTGCGGCGGATGCGTCAGGTTTACCAACACAACTACGAAACCTTTATTTGCTGGGTTCGGCACTATTTCCCCTGTGGAATCTGCGTCACGCGGCCTCAGGGGGGATTTCTGATGTGGATTGAACTGCCAGAAGCCTTTGACGCCGTGCAACTTAACAATACGCTGCGGGAGTCCGGGATACAGATTGCTGTAGGTTCGCTGTTTTCCGCCTCGGGCAAATATCGCAACTGCCTGCGCCTGAACTATGCCTTGCCTGCCAGCGATAAAGTTGAACGGGCACTGGCGATAACGGGCAGCGCCGTTGAGCAGGCGATAGCGGCATGTGTCCACGATCGGCCAAGGGCACATACCTCTGTACCTGTGGTTGAGGAGCAGGGCCAGAAAGAGGAGGGAACTGGCCCTGGTCCGGCCATTCCGGCCGGACACCTGTGACTTTACTGAGCATAAAAAAACCGCGCCAGCCGTAATACTCATTGCCGTGCGCGGCTTTCCACTCTTTAACAGCCTTTTGCACAGGCTGCAGGTATTTCTGGGCGCTGACGCGCGTTAGTACGCCGTTTCGGGTTCGGCAAGCCGCAGTAGAACACGCGTGGCCTCCTGCCAGTCTTCTGCCTGAGTAATCGCGCTCACCACCGCAATACTGCCCACCCCGGTGGCCAGCACCTCTGGCGCACGATCAATACTGATGCCTCCGATCGCGACTGTTGAGATGCCGTGCAGCCGGGCCAAATGGCGCTTAAGTTCAGCTACGCCCTGCGGGGAAGAGGGCATGGCCTTCGTCTGGGTGGGGAAGATGTGCCCCAGCGCCACATAGGAAGGGCGCAGTGCCAGCGCCCGATCCAGCTCTGCATCATCATGAGTTGAAAGTCCCAGCCGCAAGCCTGCGTGCAGGATCTGCCGCAGGTTAGCGACCTCTAAATCTTCCTGACCCAGATGGACGCCATAGGCCTGATGTTTAATCGCCAGTTGCCAGTAATCATTGATAAACAGACGTGCCTGATAGCGCTTACCTGCGGCGATAGCCCGAATAATCATGGGTTCAACCACCTCGTCCGGCTGATCCTTGATCCGAAGCTGAAGGGTTCGCACACCGGCTTCCAGCAGGCGCTCTATCCATTCCACGCTGTCAACGACCGGATAGAGCCCCAGACGTGATGCGGTTGCGGGAAAGGCGTCCATTTATTCCTCCTTTATTGCGGTCGCAGGGTGATACAGCTCACCGCCGCGCTCACGAAAATGATCAGACATTTTCGCCATCCCCACCTCAATCGCCTGGGCTTCGGCTTCCTGCCTTGCGGCGTAGTCACGCACTTCCTGGGTAATTTTCATTGAGCAAAATTTGGGGCCGCACATAGAGCAGAAGTGGGCCACCTTACCGGACTCCTGCGGCAGGGTTTCATCGTGGTAAGCCCGGGCCGTATGCGGATCCAGTGCAAGATTAAACTGGTCTTCCCAGCGAAACTCAAAACGTGCTTTGGACATTGCATTGTCGCGGATCTGCGCGCCCGGATGACCCTTGGCCAGATCGGCTGCGTGCGCGGCGATCTTGTACGTGATTAAGCCCTGTTTAACATCTTCCTTGTTTGGCAGACCTAAATGCTCTTTGGGCGTGACGTAGCACAGCATGGCGCAGCCGAACCAGCCAATCATCGCGGCACCAATGCCGGAGGTAAAGTGATCGTAACCCGGAGCAATATCAGTGGTGAGGGGGCCCAGAGTGTAAAACGGCGCTTCATGGCAATGTTCCAGTTGTTCGGTCATGTTGCGACGGATCATTTGCATGGGAATATGGCCGGGGCCCTCAATCATCACCTGCACGTCGTATTCCCAGGCAATTTTCGTCAGCTCACCTAAGGTGTGCAGTTCCGCAAACTGCGCTTCATCATTGGCATCCTGAATCGATCCCGGACGCAGGCCGTCACCCAGTGATAATGAGATGTCGTAGGCCGCACAAATTTCACAGATGTCGTGGAAGTGCTCATACAGGAAGCTCTCTCTGTGATGCGACAGGCACCACTTCGCCATAATGGAACCACCACGCGAGACAATCCCAGTCAGGCGCTTCGCGGTCATGGGCACGTAGCGCAGCAGCACGCCTGCATGAATCGTAAAATAATCCACACCCTGCTCGGCCTGTTCCAGCAATGTGTCGCGGAAAATTTCCCAATTCAGATCTTCTGCCACACCGTTAACTTTCTCAAGCGCCTGATAGATCGGTACCGTACCGATAGGCACCGGGCTGTTACGCAAAATCCATTCACGTGTTTCGTGGATATAGCGGCCGGTGGAAAGATCCATGACGGTATCGGCGCCCCAACGCGTTGACCACACCAGCTTTTCAACCTCTTCTTCAATCGAGGAGGTCACGGCTGAGTTGCCGATATTGGCATTCACTTTCACCAGAAAATTACGCCCGATGATCATGGGTTCGGATTCGGGATGGTTAATATTTGCCGGAATAATAGCGCGCCCGGCAGCCACTTCCTGACGCACAAACTCAGGGGTAATATTTTCTGGCAGATGGGCGCCAAAGCTGTGCCCCGGATGCTGCTGCAGCAGCACCTCGCCGCGTATGCGTTCCCGGCCCATATTTTCCCGCAGCGCGATAAACTCCATCTCCGGCGTAATTATGCCCCGACGAGCATAATGGAGCTGGGTAACGCAGTGGCCTGCCTTCGCACGGCGTGGTGTGGGCAGGTGTTCAAAACGCAAGTGATCCAGGCCGTCATCGGCCAGCCGCTGTTGCGTGTAGGCAGAGCTGATTTGCACCAGATTTTCGCTGTCATTCCGCTCTTCAATCCAGCGCGCCCGCAGTTTATCCAGCCCCCGATGCACGTCGATTTGTGCGGCGGGATCGCCATAGGCACCGGCCGTATCGTAAACCGGAACGGGCTCATTCTCCTCATAAACCGGCGCTTCTTTACTGCCGCTGGTCAGGGTAGGGCTGAGTTGAATTTCCCGCATTGGGACACGGATATCATCGCGGCTGCCGGTAAGCCAGATACGTTTTGAATTAGGGAAGGCGCTGCCGCCCTGAAGAGAGTCAATGAATTCCTGTGCCTGAGCACGTTGTTCGCGACGGGTCGTTTTAGCAGTAGACATAGCAATATTCCAGTAAGAGGGAAGGTTGCTTGTCCGGAGTTCGGAAGGAGTAACGGCACTGCTGACACCCTTCGGTGGCGTACCGTATAAATTTACTCTTGTTCCCTTCGCAGGTTCTAACCTGATCAGGTTCCGCGGATCCCGAATTAACGGTCTCAGCCCTTAGGCACTCCGACAAGATGAGGTTTCAACGATTTCGCTACGGCGCCCGCTCGGCTTCACCCCGGAAAAAGGGATAGCATGAACAGCGCCCGTAGATGACGTATCAACCGTAAACACCGACTACGTTCGGCGTTAAACGTAAAGCCCACTCAGCATAAGGGGGCTTTTGGCTAATCACAAGTCTTTTACAATCGATTAGGTTTTAGGCGGGGCGGGCAATTTCGCTGTCGTTAGCCACGGGCGGGGTCAGGTGATTATCCCATGCCATCTGGATGAGTTTGTCCTCAAGCGTAAAGCGTCCTTCCAGGGCTTCTCCGACCTCCGATAGCGCATTCTGAAAGGTGACGTAGTTATCGTCATCAATCGCCTGCTGCAGGTGTCCGTCATACAGCTTCATCAGTTGTTCGGTGTTGGCTTCCAGCGAGGGATAAATCTGCGTTGCTGCCAACAGCGGACTGGTACCGTCCATTTCTCCGATCAGGCGTTGATAGAGGCTGAAGTGGCCGGATGAAAGGTAATCGACCAGATTATGGCAAAAGTTATCAAGTGCCTGTTCATCCAGACGCGTCAGTGCCTCTTTCTTTGGCTTGATACCGACCAAATGGTAATAAGAAACCAGTAACTGGCGGCGAGCGGCCAGCCATGAATCGACCAGTTCATTACTGCCACCTACGCGTTTGGTCAGAACGTCTAACTGGTTGAGCATAGTTAACTCCGTATGAGTTATGCACCTTCATATTTCAGATTAGCGATGCGTCAAGTGCGCTTGTTTTCCACGAGCCTGCCGGGGAGAAATAAGCGTGTTGCCGTCTTGCAACCAGAATTATTTGGGTATAGTTGTTCATCTACACACTTAACATCGGGACTTCAGCGTGCGGGTTGACGCTAAGGATGACGAAATAAATGCAATGCGAAATTTCAAGCGTAGACGCTGGATGGTGGATTGTCAGCAGTGAACAAAAAATTTGGTTACCGCAAGGAGACCTGCCTCACGGTAATGCGCAGCATTTTGGCCTGACGGGTCATCAGGGGCGCGTAATTGGCGAATGGCAGGGGGAGAATGTCTGGCTGATTTGCGAAACACGTTCGGAGGATATGCTGTCTTTGCGGCAGTTACTTAACGAAGATCCGGGACTGTTTCAGTTGGCAGGGCGCGGTGTACAGCTGGCCGAATTTTATCGCTCTCACCGCTGGTGTGGCTACTGCGGCCATGAGATGCACGCCAGCAAGCGTGAATTTGCCTGCCTGTGCAGCCACTGCCGTGAACGCTACTATCCACAGATTGCGCCCTGCATTATCGTCGCCATTCGCCGGGGGGACGAGATCCTGTTGGCTAACCATGCGCGCCAGCGTAATAACATTTACACTGTGCTGGCCGGTTTCGTCGAAGTCGGCGAAACCATTGAACAGGCCGTCGCGCGCGAGGTAATGGAAGAGAGCAACGTGCGTGTGAAGAATGTCCGCTATGTTACCTCGCAGCCCTGGCCTTTCCCGCAGTCTCTGATGATGGCGTTTATGGCGGAATATGATGGCGGCGAGTTACAACATGACGGCAAAGAGCTGCTGGACGCCGGATGGTTCCGCTTTGATGCGCTGCCTTTACTGCCGCCGCCCGGTACCGTCGCCCGTCGATTAATTGAAGATACGGTGGCCCTCTGCCGCGCTGAGGCGTGAGAGTGCTACACTACTCGCTTGATACCGAGAGAGTCCTGAGATGAGTGAACTGAAGAACGACCGTTATTTGCGCGCCCTGTTACGCCAGCCTGTAGATGTCACCCCCGTATGGATGATGCGGCAAGCCGGGCGTTATTTGCCGGAATATAAAGCGACGCGCGCCCAGGCAGGCGATTTTATGTCGCTGTGCAAAAATGCCGAACTGGCCTGCGAAGTCACCCTGCAACCCCTGCGTCGCTTTAAGCTGGATGCGGCGATCCTCTTCAGTGATATTCTCACCATCCCTGATGCGATGGGGCTGGGTTTATACTTCGAAACAGGCGAAGGCCCGTGCTTCTCCAACCCGATTACCTGCCGTGCTGATGTCGATCGCCTGCCGGTGCCCGATCCTGAACAGGAGCTGGGTTACGTGATGAATGCGGTACGCACCATCCGTAAAAACCTCAACGGCGAAGTACCATTGATAGGCTTCTCAGGCAGCCCCTGGACGCTGGCGACCTATATGGTTGAAGGGGGAAGCAGCAAAGCCTTCACCAAGATCAAAAAAATGATGTATGCCGAGCCTGCCACGCTGCACGCCATGCTGGATAAGCTGGCCGACAGTGTCATCCTCTATCTTAATGCCCAGATCCGCGCCGGTGCGCAGTCGGTGATGGTCTTTGACACTTGGGGCGGCGTGTTAACCGGGAACGACTATCGTGAGTTCTCGCTTTACTACATGCATAAAATTGTCGACAGCGTGCTTCATGAGAACGAAGGACGTCGTGTGCCCATCACCTTGTTTACCAAGAATGGTGGCCAGTGGCTGGAAGCCATTGCTGAAACGGGCTGTGATGCACTAGGTCTGGACTGGACTATCGATATCAGTGAAGCCCGCCGCCGTGTCGGCCACAAAGTTGCTTTGCAGGGCAATATGGATCCTTCCATGCTCTATGCACCCCCGGCGCGAATTGAGCAGGAAGTGGCAACGATTCTGGAAGGATTCGGCCAGGGTGAAGGCCACGTTTTCAATCTGGGACACGGCATCCATCAGGATGTTCCACCCGAGCATGCCGGCGTATTTGTTGAGGCGGTGCACCGTCTGTCACGCCAGTATCATTCGGCGTCATAATGGATATCGCCGCTCTTCGCGCGGAGCAACGCCAACGGGCCGCAGAAGTCGTACGGCAGGATGATTTTGACGTGCTGCCGCCACGCTTTATTGGTGGCGCAGACGTCGGTTTTGAGCAGGAAGGCGCAGTGACGCGTGCGGCACTGGTTATTCTTGAATATCCGTCCATGAAGCTGGTGGAATATCGCATCGCGCGCATTGATACCACCATGCCTTACATTCCGGGCTTTCTCTCTTTCCGTGAGTATCCGGCCCTGCTGGCGGCCTGGGACATGCTGGAGCAGAAGCCCGATCTGCTATTTGTCGATGGTCATGGTATCTCACATCCGCGCCGGCTTGGTGTCGCGTCGCATTTTGGGTTGATGGTGGATGTTCCCACTATCGGTGTTGCGAAAAAGCGTCTGTGCGGGCACGTTGAGGCGCTGGATGAAACGCCCGGCAGTCGGCAGCCGTTGATGGATAAAGGAGAACAAATTGGCTGGGTATGGCGCAGCAAGGCACGCTGTAACCCGCTGTTTGTTGCCACCGGACACCGCGTCAGTCTGGACAGCGCTCTGGAATGGGTAGAAAAGTGCACACAGGGCTACCGTTTACCGGAGCCCACGCGCTGGGCGGATGCTGTGGCATCTCGCCGACCCGCATTTCTGCGCTGGCAAAGCGCGCTTTAACACTGTTTGTATGGCGCTTTTGGGTTACACTGCCGCCAGCGAAACGAATAAGAGCTCTGTGTATGTTACAAAACCCTGTACATCTGCGTCTGGCAAAGCTGGAAAGCTGGCAACACCTGACGTTTATGGCTTGCCTGTGCGAGCGCATGTATCCCAACTACGTGGCTTTTTGCCAGCAAACCGAGTTTGCCGATCCTGCACTTTACCGCCGTATTCTGGATCTGATTTGGGAAACGCTGACGGTTAAAGATGCGAAGATCAATTTTGACAGCCAGCTGGAAAAGCTTGAAGCGGCGATTCCCGATGGCGATGCGTTTGAGGTTTACGGTGTCTATCCGGCCATCGATGCCTGCGTGGCATTGAGTGAAGTGCTGCATTCGCAGTTAAGCGGTGAAACGCTTGAACATGCGATTGAAGTCAGCAAGACCTCGATCACCACCGTTGCCATCCTGGAAATGACTCACGAAGGTCGCGAAATGACCGATGAAGAGCTACGAGAAAATCAGGCTGTCATCGACGAATGGGACCTGCAATGGGAGATTTTTCGCCTGCTCGCGGATTGTGAAGAGCGAGACCTCGAATTGATAAAAGGTCTGCGATCTGACCTGCGTGAGGCGGGAATTAGTAACATCGGTATAAAAATTCAGCAATAAGGCGAGAAAACGTGACTTCAGGCCTTAATTAGCGCGCCTGGAGGCTTCACATCAGCCCCCAGTCTGGTCTACATTTGGGGGGCTGAAAATTGTGGCTATCGGTGCGTGCAGGCTGAAGAGTGCCCGAAGCTGGCTTTTCCCTCGCACTCGTTGCTTAGCAAGCGATAAATACACTTTAAGGATAACTTATGAACAAGACTCAACTGATTGATGTGATCGCAGAAAAAGCTGACCTGTCTAAAACCCAGGCCAAGGCAGCGCTGGAATCTACTCTGGCTGCAATCACTGAGTCTCTGAAAGAGGGTGATGCTGTACAACTGGTTGGTTTTGGTACTTTTAAAGTGAACCACCGCGCTGAGCGTACCGGTCGTAACCCACAGACTGGCAAAGAAATCAAAATCGCTGCGGCAAACGTACCTGCATTCGTGTCTGGTAAAGCTCTGAAAGACGCCGTTAAGTAAGACGTCGCACTGCGGTAACGTTTTAAAACAGGGGCGATTTCGCCCCTTTTGTTTAGGGGCCAGCCACCATGACTACGCTGTTTCAGCGATTATCAGCCCTGCTTCTCTCCTCTTTTCTCATTGGGTGTAGTTCAACGCCCGACATTCCGGCTTTCTCGGCCAGCGGTTATCTCGCCGATCGCGGCAGTGTTCGTATCTGGCGCAAGAATACCGATCATCACTCGGTACATATTCGTACGCTCTATAATCCGTTCAACAGCGAAAAAAGTGAAATTACGGACTATCGCTGGCTCGGCGATGATCTGATCAGCGTGGAACGCCAGGTGAAAGGCGAAAAGCCAGACGACGTTACGCTACGCTTTGATCAAGGCGGCAATCTCAATTTTATGCAGCGCCAGCTCGCGACGCGCCGTGAGGCAGTCAGTCCGGATGCGGTTGAGCTTTACAAGTTTGATGCACAACGTATGCGTGAAGTCAGCGATGCGCTGTTAAGTGGGCGGGTGTTTCTGAAACAAGGACACTGGTCAGGTGGAAGCGTTGTGACAACCTGTGAGGGCCAGCAGGTGACGCCGGCTTTCGACAGTTATGCACTGCAGACGCTTACGCACTACCGCCGTGATAAGGCGGAACCCTTGATGATTTCATGGCTGGAAGCGCCTGAAGGCGTGCAGTTGCTGCGTGTGACTCAAAAAGATGAATGCGCGGATGCGCCGGATGAGGCGAATTTCTGAGGCAATAAAAAGGGGCACTGGGTGCCCCTTTGATCATTATTTACGGTTAATGGCACGATAGCCGATGTCGCGTCGGCAGAAACTGCCTTGCCAGGAAATCGGCTTAGCCAGTTCGTAAGCCCGTTTCTGTGCGGCAGCAACATCATCGCCTAGCGCGGTGACGCAAAGAACCCGCCCACCGTTCGTCAAAACCCGATCCTCTTCAAGGCGCGTCCCGGCGTGGAAAACTTTGCCGTCGGCAACCTCTTCCAGCGGCAGACCGTGAATCTGATCGCCGTTATTGTAAGAGCCGGGATAGCCCCCGGCTGCCAGCACCACGCCCAGTGAAGGGCGGGGATCCCATTGTGAGTCTTTTTGATCAAGCTTGCCTTCACAGGCGGCCAGACACAGATCCACCAGATCCGACTGCAGGCGCAGCATAATGGGTTGTGTTTCGGGATCGCCGAAGCGACAGTTGAATTCGATCACTTTAGGCTGACCAGTCTGATCGATCATCAGCCCGGCATATAAGAAGCCCGTATAGACATTGCCTTCGGCGGCCATGCCACGTACGGTTGGCCAGATAACCTGATCCATAACGCGCTGGTGGATTTCATCGGTCACCACCGGGGCAGGGGAATAAGCACCCATTCCTCCCGTGTTCGGTCCGGTATCGCCGTCGCCCACCCGTTTATGGTCCTGGCTGGTGGCCATTGGCAACACATTCTCGCCATCAACCATCACGATAAAGCTGGCTTCTTCGCCGTCCAGAAACTCTTCAATCACGATACGGTGCCCGGCGTCACCAAACGCATTGCCCGCCAGCATATCCTGCACGGCATCTTCCGCTTCCTGCAGCGTCATGGCCACAATCACGCCTTTACCGGCAGCCAGCCCGTCAGCTTTGATGACAATCGGCGCACCTTTTTCACGCAGGTAAGCCAGCGCAGGGGCGACGTCGGTGAAGTTTTGGTACTCGGCACTGGGGATGTTGTGACGTGCAAGAAAGTCCTTGGTGAATGCTTTAGACCCTTCCAATTGCGCGGCGGCCTGAGTTGGACCAAAGATTTTCAATCCGGCCTCGCGGAACGCATCAACCACGCCTGCCACTAACGGCGCTTCAGGGCCGACAATGGTGAGATCAATCTGTTCACGTTGAGCGAAGGCCAGCAAAGCGGGAATATCGGTGGGGGCAATATCGACGTTCTGCAACGCGGGTTCCAGCGCGGTGCCCGCATTACCAGGTGCGACAAAAATGGTTTCTGCCAGCGGCGACTGCGACGCTTTCCAGGCCAATGCGTGTTCACGTCCGCCGTTACCGATGATTAAAATTTTCATAAAAGGCTCCACAGAATTAATGGCGGAAGTGACGCATGTCGGTAAAGATCATGGCAATACCATGCTCATCCGCTGCCGCAATCACTTCATCGTCGCGGATAGAACCGCCAGGCTGAATCACACAGCTTACGCCCACGGCAGCAGCGGCATCAATGCCATCCCGGAACGGGAAGAACGCATCGGAAGCCATCGCGGACCCTTTTACTTCCAGGCCTTCATCACCCGCTTTAATTCCTGCAATTTTGGCAGAGTAGACGCGGCTCATCTGGCCAGCACCTATGCCGATGGTCATATTGTCGCGCGCATAGACAATGGCGTTGGACTTAACGAATTTCGCCACTTTCCAGCAGAACAGGGCATCACGCAGTTCCTGCTCAGAAGGTTGGCGCTTGCTGACGACGCGCAACTGGCTGGCATCGACCATACCGAGGTCGCGATCCTGAACCAGCAGACCGCCATTCACCCGTTTGAAATCAAGGGCAGCCACGCGACCCTGCCAGTCACCGCATACCAGCACGCGGACGTTTTGTTTTGCCGCGGTCACTTTCAGCGCAGCTTCCGTTGCAGCAGGAGCGATGATGACTTCAACAAACTGTCGGCTGATGATGGCCTGGGCTGTCGCCTCATCCAGCTCGCGGTTAAAGGCAATGATGCCGCCGAAGGCAGATGTCGGGTCAGTCTGATAGGCACGCTCATAAGCTGCCAGAATTGACTCACCCACCGCAACACCGCAAGGATTGGCGTGTTTGACAATGACGCAGGCGGGCTCAATAAACTCTTTCACGCACTCAAGCGCGGCATCGGTATCCGCAATGTTGTTATAAGAGAGTGCCTTGCCCTGCACCTGGCTGGCGGTAGCGACCGAGGCTTCCTGCACATTCTCTTCTATATAGAAGGCGGCGTCCTGATGGCTGTTCTCGCCATAGCGCATATCCTGCTTCTTAATGAAGTTGAGATTGAGGGTGCGCGGGAAGCGGCCGGCTGGTTGGCTGGTTTCACCATGATAGGCAGGAACCAGAGTACCGAAGTAGTTAGCGATCATGCTGTCGTACGCGGCGGTATGTTCAAACGCTTTGATTGCCAGGTTGAAGCGGGTTTCGAGCGTCAGTGAGTTCTGATTGGCGTCCAGCTCAGCGATAATGGCCGGATAATCGCTGCTCTTAACGACAATCGCCACGTCTTTGTGATTCTTGGCCGCCGAGCGCACCATTGTCGGGCCGCCAATATCAATGTTCTCAACGGCGTCTTCCAGTGAGCAATCTGGTTTTGCGACGGTTTGGGCAAAGGGATAAAGATTGACGACCACCATATCAATCGGGCTGATAGCATGCTGCGCCATCACCGCATCATCTTGTCCACGACGTCCTAAAATGCCGCCATGGACTTTCGGGTGCAGTGTTTTAACGCGTCCATCCATCATTTCCGGGAAGCCGGTGTAGTCAGACACTTCTGTGACGGGAAGTCCCGCCTCTGCGAGCAGGCGAGCGGTACCACCTGTGGAGAGCAGCTCAACTCCGCGCTGAGAGAGTGCCTGAGCAAATTCGAGGATGCCGGCTTTATCAGAAACACTGAGCAGGGCGCGGCGTAAAGGACGAGGTTGTTGCATGGTGGTTTTATCCCTTGGCTTTGATTCGCGTAAATAAGAGCGTTACATCAAGCTTGCGTGCTTACTTTTCTCTATATAGAGCAGCAAAAGCGTAAAAACTTCAGGTAACGCCCCGAAAAGGGGCATCCATTGCGTTGCGGGGCATTGTAGCGAAAACGTTTGCGTGATGCTCGTCTAAATTTGATGCGGCCGGGAATGTGGATAACTTTGTGTGTAACTGCGTATAAGGCGGGGTTTTGCTGTGGAATGCAGCGAACAGTCATTTTTATTGAATTTAGCCCTTGTCAGCCAGAGAGAACTCCCTATAATGCGCCTCCATCGACACGGCACAACGGCTTACGGAATGCGGTGTTGAGAGGGTCAGGCAACTGAGCCGCCGGAGAAAAACTTCTGAAAAAGAGGTTGACTCTGAAGGAGGAAAGCGTAATATACGCCACCTCGCG
>NZ_JASCAK010000004.1:0-26698 GCF_029967885.1 Pantoea sp. V106_11 | reverse complement strand
CTGAAAGCGCTGGAAGGCAACCCAGAGTGGGAAGAGAAGATCGTTGAGCTGGCTGGTCACCTGGATAACTACATCCCGGATCCAGTACGTGCAATCGATATGCCATTCCTGCTGCCAATCGAAGACGTATTCTCAATCTCTGGCCGTGGTACTGTTGTAACCGGTCGTGTAGAGCGCGGTATCGTTAAAGTCGGCGACGAAGTTGAAATCGTTGGTATCAAAGATACCGCGAAATCAACCTGTACCGGTGTTGAAATGTTCCGCAAACTGCTGGACCAGGGTCAGGCAGGCGAAAACTGTGGTGTTCTGCTGCGCGGTATCAAGCGTGAAGACATCCAGCGTGGTCAGGTTCTGGCGAAGCCAGGCTCAATCAAGCCACACACCAAGTTCGAGTCAGAAGTTTACGTTCTGTCTAAAGACGAAGGTGGCCGCCATACTCCGTTCTTCAAGGGCTACCGTCCACAGTTCTACTTCCGTACCACAGACGTGACCGGTTCAGTAGAGCTGCCAGAAGGCGTTGAAATGGTTATGCCAGGCGACAACATCAAAATGGTTGTTACCCTGATTCACCCAATCGCAATGGACGAAGGTCTGCGCTTCGCAATCCGCGAAGGTGGCCGTACCGTTGGCGCGGGCGTTGTTGCTAAAGTTATCGCTTAATTGTGATATCTGATGTGGCCGCGTAAGCGGTCACAGCAAGACAGAAGAGGGCACTTAGGTGCTCTCTTTTTTTTTGGGCTTAAACAGGCTACCTGAACGTTTTCCCTACAAAGGGTAGGTTTGAAATAAAAACGATTCGCATTTACACTGTGAGCACGAAATAGACTGAGTGATGAAGAAATGTACGTCTGTCTGTGCAATGCCATTAGTGATA
This sequence comes from Pantoea sp. V106_11, assembly GCF_029967885.1. Classification (NCBI taxonomy): domain Bacteria; kingdom Pseudomonadati; phylum Pseudomonadota; class Gammaproteobacteria; order Enterobacterales; family Erwiniaceae; genus Pantoea; species Pantoea sp. V106_11. Next base: position 25,824 of record NZ_JASCAK010000004.1, on the reverse strand, counting down.
AGATCCTCCGTGAAGTCGTGCGCCGCTACCAGCCGAAATCTATTCAGCAGCTTCGCCAAATCGTACCCGTGGGTAAGCAATGCGGTAAGTGCATTCGTGTCGCCCGTGAAATCATGGATGAAGAGATGCAGCAGGTTCCGCAGTATAAAGAGATCGCCTGAGCGCTTTCTTTCCTGGGACATGATAATACCCACAGTTTTCATCGCGTTTTTTTGACTTCTTTTTAACCGCATCTACGCTCAAATAAACATGAGCGGAGGACGTGAAATGAAGGGCGATGCGAAAATCATAAGTCATCTCAATAAACTGTTAGGGAATGAACTGGTTGCGATCAATCAGTATTTTCTCCACGCACGGATGTTCAAAAACTGGGGGCTGATGCGTCTTAATGACGTTGAGTACCACGAATCCATTGATGAAATGAAGCATGCGGACAAATACATTGAACGCATTCTGTTTCTTGAAGGCATTCCAAATCTGCAGGATCTGGGACGACTCAGGGTCGGAGAGGATGTGGAAGAGATGCTGCAGTCCGATCTTAACCTTGAACTTGAAGGCGCAAAAGATCTGCGCGAAGCGATCGCGTATGCCGACAAAATTCATGACTACGTCAGTCGGGATATGATGATCGAAATCCTTGCGGACGAAGAGCACCACATCGACTGGATCGAGACCGAACTCGATCTGATCAAAAAAATGGGCATTCAAAACTATCTTCAGGCGCAAATCAGAGACGAATAAGGCTTTGCAGGACGATCATTCCCCAGCCCGCGGCGGCCAGAAAAGGGCCAAAAGGAAGCGGGCTGTTCATATACAAGCGCTTGTGGATAATAGCCCTGACCGCAAAGGCAAGCAGGGCTGACACACTGGCTATCAAGGCAATCCACGGCAGAGCCTGCCAACCACACCATATGCCCAGTGCGGCAAAGAGTTTGATATCGCCGTTACCCAATCCCTCTTGATGCTTTATCTGGCGATACAGCCAGGCCAGTAGCCAGAGTGAACCGTAACCTGCGACGGCTCCACCGACTGCCGAGGTGAGGGAGAGCGGCGCAGCGAAAAAGAAGCGCGACAGTCCCAGCCAGAGTAAAGCGCCCGTCAGCACATCCGGCAGCAGGAAGTGGCGCTGGTCGATAACCGCAAGTAACAGAAGCAGGCAGGACGCCACCAGAATAAATGCTGCGGTGAGGGGGCACGCGTTAAACACGATCACCAGCATCAGGCAAAGCAGGGCGCCCGTCAGCTCAAACAGCAGGGGCAGCACGCCGATAGCCTGTCGACAGGCACGACAGCGCCCCTGAAGACACAGCCAGCTGATTAAGGGGATTTTATCGCGCCACAGGATGGGGGCCCGGCAAAGCATGCATCGCGAAGGTGGCGTCCACAGCGCGCGGAACCAGTCGGACGGTGACACCGTGGGCGAGTAACGTTGGCAGGCCAGGGCAAGAGTGCTACCCAGGGCGGCGCCAAGCGCCGTAACAGTCAACAGGATGATAAGCACCGCATTGCCTCAAATGAACTGACATGTCTCCTCAGCCTGGCGGAAGGCCCATCTGACGTCGCGGGCAAGATAAGCAGAGTGGAGCGCCCCTCACAGAGAAATTGCGGCTTTACATCTCTTATTCATCATTTTGTGCGGGCTGTGCCAGCACATCAGTTTCCACTTTTCACCGGCAAATTCCTGACATGGGTTGCTTCCTGAGCAAATATACGTATAATGCGCGGGCCTACCGATATTGGTAGGCGCGATTCGAGCTGAATCGCAGACGGCAGAATGTTGGGCCGTCTGACAATACTCCCAACTGTGGAGTTATATGCTGAACGATTACACTCTCCCATCAATCGTAATGGGTTCGAGTAGTAATTTTTTTCGTCTATAAAATGTTTGGAGCCTTGGTCTCATGTCGAACCAAAGAATCCGTATCCGTCTTAAAGCGTTTGATCATCGTCTGATCGATCAATCAACCGCGGAAATCGTCGAGACTGCCAAGCGCACTGGTGCGCAGGTCCGTGGTCCGATCCCGCTGCCAACCCGCAAAGAGCGCTTTACCGTTCTGATCTCCCCGCACGTTAACAAAGACGCGCGTGATCAGTACGAAATTCGCACTCACAAGCGTCTGGTAGACATCGTTGAGCCAACTGAGAAAACCGTTGATGCTCTGATGCGTCTGGACCTGGCTGCCGGTGTTGACGTGCAGATCAGCCTGGGTTAATCAGGTCATCGAGCGATTGAGAGGTTGAAACAATGATTGGTTTAGTCGGTAAAAAAGTGGGTATGACCCGCATCTTCACTGAAGATGGCGTTTCTATCCCAGTAACCGTAATCGAAGTTGAAGCGAACCGCGTTACTCAGGTCAAAGGCCTGGAAAACGATGGTTACCAGGCAATTCAGGTTACCACCGGTGCTAAAAAAGCAAACCGTGTGACCAAACCTGAAGCTGGTCATTTTGCTAAAGCTGGCGTAGAAGCTGGCCGTGGCCTGTGGGAATTCCGCACCGTTGAAGGTGATGAGTATGCCGTAGGTCAGAGCATCAGCGTTGAAATTTTCGCTGACGTTAAAAAAGTAGACGTAACTGGCACCTCTAAAGGTAAAGGTTTCGCAGGTACCGTTAAGCGCTGGAACTTCCGTACCCAGGACGCTACCCACGGTAACTCCTTGTCTCACCGCGTTCCGGGTTCTATCGGTCAGAACCAGACTCCGGGCAAAGTGTTCAAAGGCAAGAAAATGGCAGGTCAGCTGGGTAATGAGCGCGTAACTGTTCAGAGCCTGGACGTAGTACGTGTTGACGCTGAGCGCAACCTGCTGCTGGTTAAAGGTGCAGTTCCCGGTGCTACCGGTAGCGACCTGATCGTTAAACCAGCTGTGAAGGCGTAAGGGGATAGCAATGGAATTAGTATTGAAAGACGCGCAGAGCGCGCTGACTGTTTCCGAAACTACCTTCGGTCGTGATTTCAACGAAGCGCTGGTTCACCAGGTTGTTGTTGCTTACGCATCAGGCGCCCGCCAGGGTACTCGCGCGCAGAAAACTCGCGCTGAAGTAACCGGTTCAGGCAAAAAGCCTTGGCGTCAGAAAGGCACCGGCCGTGCGCGTTCAGGTTCTGTAAAGAGCCCGATCTGGCGTTCAGGTGGCGTGACCTTTGCTGCGAAGCCACAAGACCACAGTCAAAAAGTTAATAAAAAGATGTACCGCGGCGCGCTGAAAAGCATCCTGTCCGAACTGGTACGTCAAGATCGTCTGATCGTCGTCGAGCAGTTCTCTGTTGAAGCACCGAAAACTAAGTTGCTGGCGCAGAAGCTGAAAGACATGGCGCTGGAAGACGTGCTGATCATCACCGGTGAACTGGATGAGAATCTGTTCCTGGCTGCGCGTAACCTGTACAAGGTTGACGTGCGTGATGCAGCGGGTATCGATCCAGTTAGCCTGATCGCCTTCGACAAAGTCGTTATGACTGCTGATGCAGTTAAGCAAGTTGAGGAGATGCTGGCATGATCCGTGAAGAACGTCTGCTGAAAGTACTGCGCGCGCCGCACGTATCTGAAAAGGCATCTAGCGCGATGGAAAAAACCAACACCATCGTACTCAAAGTAGCTAAAGACGCGACTAAAGCAGAGATCGTTGCTGCTGTTGAGAAGCTGTTCGAAGTAGAAGTTAAAGACGTAAACACCCTGGTTGTTAAAGGTAAGGTTAAGCGTCACGGACAGCGTATCGGTCGTCGTAGCGACTGGAAAAAAGCTTACGTCACCCTGAAGGAAGGCCAGAATCTGGACTTCGTCGGCGGCGCTGAGTAAGTCGGAGGAGAAAGACAATGGCAGTTGTTAAATGTAAACCGACATCTCCGGGTCGTCGCCACGTCGTTAAAGTGGTGAACCCAGAGTTGCACAAGGGCAAGCCGTTTGCTCCATTGCTGGAAAAAAACAGCAAATCCGGTGGCCGCAACAACAACGGTCGCATCACTACCCGTCACATCGGTGGTGGTCATAAGCAGGCTTACCGTCTGGTTGATTTCAAACGCAACAAAGATGGTATCCCGGCAACCGTTGAACGTCTTGAGTACGATCCGAACCGCTCTGCGAACATCGCACTGGTTCTGTACAAAGACGGCGAACGCCGTTACATCCTGGCCCCTAAAGGCCTGAAAGCCGGCGACCAGATTCAGTCTGGCGTTGATGCTGCGATCAAAGCAGGTAACACACTGCCGATGCGTAACATCCCGGTGGGTTCTACCGTTCACAACGTAGAAATGAAACCAGGCAAAGGCGGTCAGATTGCTCGCTCAGCCGGTGCTTACGTGCAGATCGTTGCGCGTGAAGGTTCCTACGTTACCCTGCGTCTGCGTTCAGGTGAAATGCGTAAAGTCGAAGCTGACTGCCGCGCAACACTGGGCGAAGTCGGTAACGCTGAGCATATGCTGCGCGTTCTGGGTAAAGCCGGTGCAACCCGTTGGCGTGGTGTTCGTCCGACCGTTCGTGGTACCGCGATGAACCCAGTAGATCACCCGCACGGTGGTGGTGAAGGTCGTAACTTTGGTAAGCACCCGGTAACCCCGTGGGGCGTTCAGACCAAAGGTAAGAAGACCCGTAGCAACAAGCGTACCGATAAGTTTATCGTACGTCGCCGTAGCAAATAATATTAGAGGATAAGCCATGCCACGTTCTCTCAAGAAAGGTCCTTTTATTGACCTGCACTTGCTGAAGAAGGTAGAGAAAGCGGTGGAAAGCGGTGACAAGAAGCCTTTGCGCACTTGGTCCCGTCGTTCAACGATCTTTCCTAACATGATCGGTTTGACCATCGCTGTCCATAATGGTCGTCAGCACGTTCCTGTCTTTGTTTCCGACGAAATGGTTGGTCACAAACTGGGTGAATTCGCGCCGACACGTACTTATCGCGGTCACGCGGCTGATAAAAAAGCCAAGAAGAAATAAGTAGGAGGAAGAGATGGAAACTTTAGCTCAACATCGCCACGCTCGTTCTTCTGCTCAGAAGGTTCGCCTTGTTGCTGACCTGATCCGCGGTAAGAAAGTGTCGCAGGCACTGGACATTTTGACCTACACCAACAAGAAAGCGGCTGTACTGGTCAAGAAAGTTCTGGAATCTGCCATTGCTAACGCTGAACACAACGATGGCGCTGATATCGACGATCTGAAAGTCGCGAAAATTTTCGTCGACGAAGGCCCAAGCATGAAGCGCATTATGCCGCGTGCAAAAGGTCGTGCAGATCGCATCCTGAAGCGCACCAGCCACATTACTGTGGTTGTGTCCGATCGCTGAGACTCTGGAGACTAGCAATGGGTCAGAAAGTACATCCTAATGGTATTCGCCTGGGTATTGTAAAACCATGGAACTCTACCTGGTTTGCGAACACCAAAGAATTCGCTGACAACCTGGACAGCGACTTTAAAGTACGTCAGTACCTGACTAAGGAACTGGCTAAGGCGTCTGTATCTCGTATCGTTATCGAGCGTCCGGCTAAGAGCATCCGTGTGACCATTCACACCGCTCGTCCTGGCATCGTGATCGGTAAGAAAGGTGAAGACGTAGAAAAACTGCGCACGGTCGTGGCGAAAATCGCTGGCGTACCTGCACAGATCAATATCGCCGAAGTCCGTAAACCGGAACTGGACGCTAAACTGGTTGCTGACAGCATCACTTCACAGCTGGAGCGTCGCGTGATGTTCCGTCGTGCTATGAAGCGTGCGGTTCAGAACGCCATGCGTCTGGGCGCGAAGGGTATTAAAGTTGAAGTTAGCGGCCGTCTGGGCGGCGCCGAGATCGCACGTACCGAATGGTATCGTGAAGGTCGCGTGCCGTTGCACACTCTGCGTGCTGACATTGACTACAACACCTCTGAAGCGCACACCACTTATGGTGTAATCGGCGTTAAGGTATGGATCTTCAAAGGCGAGATCCTGGGTGGTATGGCTGCTGTTGAACAACCGGAACCGGCTGCTCAACCTAAAAAGCAGCAGCGTAAAGGCCGTAAGTAAGGAGAGTCGCTATGTTACAACCAAAGCGTACAAAATTCCGTAAAGTGCACAAAGGCCGCAACCGTGGTCTGGCGCAGGGTACGGATGTTAGCTTCGGGACTTTCGGTCTGAAAGCTGTTGGCCGTGGTCGTCTGACTGCCCGTCAGATCGAAGCAGCACGTCGTGCTATGACCCGTGCAGTTAAGCGTCAAGGTAAGATCTGGATCCGTGTATTCCCGGACAAACCGATCACCGAGAAGCCGCTGGAAGTGCGTATGGGTAAAGGTAAGGGTAACGTCGAGTATTGGGTTGCCCTGATCCAGCCTGGTAAAGTCCTGTATGAAATGGACGGCGTACCAGAAGAGCTGGCCCGTGAAGCATTCAAGCTGGCAGCAGCAAAACTGCCTATCAAAACCACCTTTGTAACTAAGACGGTGATGTAATGAAAGCAACAGAGCTGCGTGAAAAAAGCGTTGAAGAGCTGAACACTGAGCTGCTTAATCTGCTGCGTGAGCAATTTAACCTGCGCATGCAGGCAGCATCTGGCCAACTGCAGCAGTCTCATCTGCTGAAGCAGGTTCGCCGTGATGTTGCGCGCGTTAAGACTTTACTGACTGAGAAGGCGGGTTCGTAATGACCGATAAAATCCGTACTCTGCAGGGTCGTGTCGTTAGTGACAAAATGCAGAAATCTGCGGTTGTTGCTATCGAGCGTTTCGTGAAGCATCCAATCTATGGAAAATTCATTAAGCGTACGACTAAGCTGCACATCCATGACGAGAACAACGAATGTGGAATCGGTGACGTGGTAGAAATCCGCGAATGCCGTCCACTGTCCAAGACTAAGTCCTGGACTCTGGTTCGCGTTGTAGAGAAAGCAATTCTGTAATAGAATCTGCCCTCTTTAAAAATCGAATGAACGGCTCGCAAGAGCCGTTCATTTTTTCTACCCATCTGCGAGAACCGGTGTTATAATGCCGCGCCCTCAATTATGGGGCTTTCAATCGACCTGAGGTCTAGGTCCCGAAGTAGTAGTTGACATTAGCGGAGCACTGAAATGATCCAAGAACAGACTATGCTGAACGTCGCCGACAACTCCGGTGCACGTCGCGTAATGTGTATCAAGGTTCTGGGTGGCTCGCACCGTCGCTACGCAGGCGTCGGCGACATCATTAAAGTTACCATCAAGGAAGCAATTCCACGTGGTAAAGTTAAAAAAGGTGATGTCCTGAAGGCGGTAGTGGTGCGCACCAGGAAGGGTGTTCGTCGCCCGGACGGTTCTGTCATTCGCTTCGATGGTAATGCATGCGTTATTTTAAACAATAACAGTGAGCAGCCTATCGGTACGCGTATTTTTGGGCCGGTAACTCGTGAACTTCGTACTGAAAAGTTCATGAAAATTATCTCTCTGGCACCAGAAGTACTCTAAGGAGCGAACAATGGCAGCTAAAATCCGTCGTAACGACGAAGTTATCGTGTTAACCGGTAAAGATAAAGGTAAGCGCGGTAAAGTTAAGAACGTCCTGTCTTCTGGCAAGGTCATCGTTGAAGGTATCAACCTGGTTAAGAAACATCAGAAGCCTGTTCCGGCTCTGAACCAACCAGGCGGCATCGTTGAAAAAGAAGCTGCTATTCAGGTTTCTAACGTTGCTCTCTTCAATGCGGCAACCGGTAAGGCTGACCGTGTAGGCTTTAGATTCGAAGACGGCAAAAAAGTCCGTTTCTTCAAGTCTAATAGCGAAACTATCAAGTAATTTGGAGTAGTACGATGGCGAAACTGCATGATTACTACAAAGACGAGGTAGTCCAGAAACTCATGAGTGAGTTCGGCTACAATTCTGTCATGCAAGTCCCTCGGGTCGAGAAGATCACCCTGAACATGGGTGTTGGTGAAGCGATCGCTGACAAGAAACTGCTGGATAACGCAGCAGCTGACCTGGCAGCAATCTCCGGTCAAAAACCGTTGATCACCAAAGCACGCAAATCAGTTGCAGGCTTCAAAATCCGTCAGGGCTATCCGATCGGCTGTAAAGTAACTCTGCGTGGCGAACGCATGTGGGAGTTCTTTGAGCGTCTGATCACCATTGCTGTACCGCGTATCCGTGACTTCCGTGGCTTGTCCGCTAAGTCATTCGATGGTCGTGGCAACTACAGCATGGGTGTACGTGAGCAGATCATCTTCCCAGAAATCGACTACGACAAAGTCGATCGCGTTCGTGGTTTGGATATTACCATTACCACTACTGCGAAATCTGATGATGAAGGCCGTGCTCTGCTGGCTGCCTTTGACTTCCCGTTCCGTAAGTAAGGTAGGGTTACTTAATGGCTAAGCAATCTATGAAAGCACGCGAAGTTAAGCGTGTGAAATTAGCAGACAAATTCTTCGCAAAACGCGCTGAACTGAAAGCGATCATTTCTGATGTGAACGCTTCCGACGAAGACCGTTGGGATGCCGTTCTCAAGCTGCAGAGTCTGCCGCGTGATTCCAGCCCTTCACGTCAGCGTAACCGCTGCCGTCAAACAGGTCGTCCGCACGGTTTCCTGCGGAAGTTTGGGTTGAGCCGTATCAAGGTCCGTGAAGCCGCAATGCGCGGTGAAATCCCGGGTCTGAAAAAGGCTAGCTGGTAATTGTCACCAATTGAATCACGGGAGTAACACAGATGAGCATGCAAGATCCGATCGCGGATATGCTGACCCGTATCCGTAACGGTCAGGCCGCGAACAAAGTTGCGGTCACCATGCCCTCCTCCAAGCTGAAATTGGCAATTGCCAACGTGCTGAAGGAAGAAGGCTTTATTGAAGATTTTAAAATCGAAGGCGACATCAAGCTGGAACTGGAACTGACTCTTAAGTATTTCCAGGGTAAAGCTGTTGTAGAAAGCATTCAGCGAGTAAGCCGTCCCGGCCTGCGCATCTATAAGAAAAAAGATGAGCTGCCAAAGGTAATGGCTGGTATGGGTATCGCTGTCATTTCTACATCGAAAGGTGTCATGACTGATCGTGCAGCGCGCCAGGCTGGTCTTGGTGGCGAAATTATCTGCTACGTAGCGTAATCGGAGGAATAAAATGTCTCGTGTTGCTAAAGCACCTGTCGTTATTCCTGCCGGCGTAGAGGTAAAACTCAACGGTCAGGTAATTTCGATTAAAGGTAAAAACGGCGAGCTGACTCGTACTATCAATGATGCTGTTGAAGTTAAGCATGCTGACAACGCTCTCACTTTCGCTCCGCGCGAAGGTTTCGTTGACGGCTGGGCGCAGGCGGGTACTTCTCGCGCGCTGCTGAACGCAATGGTTATCGGTGTTACCGAAGGCTTCACTAAGAAGCTGCAGCTGGTTGGTGTTGGTTATCGTGCTGCCGTAAAAGGCAACGTAGTTAACCTGTCTCTGGGCTTTTCTCATCCAGTTGATCACCAGCTGCCCGCGGGTATCACTGCAGAGTGTCCGACTCAGACTGAAATCGTGCTGAAAGGCGCTGATAAGCAGGTGATCGGCCAGGTTGCAGCTGACTTGCGCGCCTACCGTCGTCCTGAGCCTTATAAAGGCAAGGGTGTCCGTTACGCCGACGAAGTCGTGCGTACCAAAGAGGCTAAGAAGAAGTAAGGTAACACTATGGATAAGAAATCTGCTCGTATCCGTCGTGCGACCCGTGCACGTCGCAAGCTCAAAGAGCTGGGTGCTACTCGCCTGGTGGTACATCGTACCCCGCGTCACATTTACGCACAGGTAATCGCCCCGAACGGTTCCGAAGTTCTGGTTGCTGCTTCTACTGTAGAAAAAGCTATCACTGAACAACTGAAGTTTACCGGTAATAAAGAAGCCGCAGCTGCTGTAGGTAAAGCTATTGCAGAACGCGCAATCGAAAAAGGCATCACTGGTGTTTCTTTCGACCGTTCCGGTTTCCAATATCATGGTCGCGTCCAGGCACTGGCAGATGCTGCCCGTGAAGCTGGCCTTCAGTTCTAAGGTAGAGGTCTAAGATGGCACACATCGAGAAACAAGCTGGCGAACTGCAGGAAAAACTGATCGCGGTAAACCGTGTATCTAAAACTGTAAAAGGTGGTCGTATTTTCTCCTTCACCGCACTGACTGTAGTGGGTGATGGTAACGGCCGCGTTGGTTTTGGTTACGGTAAAGCGCGTGAAGTTCCAGCAGCGATCCAGAAAGCGATGGAGAAAGCCCGTCGCAATATGGTTAATGTCGCGCTGATCAACGGCACCCTGCAGCACCCTGTTAAAGGTGCGCACACTGGGTCCCGTGTGTTCATGCAGCCGGCTTCAGAAGGTACCGGTATCATCGCCGGTGGTGCAATGCGCGCCGTTCTGGAAGTCGCTGGAGTACATAACGTTCTGGCAAAAGCCTATGGTTCCACCAACCCGATTAACGTGGTTCGTGCAACTATTGACGGTCTGGGCAATATGAAGTCTCCGGAAATGGTCGCTGCTAAGCGTGGTAAATCCGTTGAAGAAATTCTGGGGTAATCACGATGGCTAACACTATTAAAATCACCCAAACCCGTAGTTCAATCGGCCGCTTGCCTAAGCATAAAGCCACTCTGGTTGGCCTGGGTCTGCGTCGTATTGGTCATACCGTAGAGCGTGAAGATACGCCAGCTGTACGCGGTATGGTCAACGCGGTTTCCTACATGGTTAAAGTGGAGGAGTAAGAGATGCGTTTAAATACTCTGTCTCCGGCCGAAGGGTCTAAGCACGCTACCAAGCGTCTGGGTCGTGGTATCGGTTCTGGCCTCGGAAAAACCGGTGGTCGTGGTCACAAAGGTCAGAACTCTCGTTCTGGCGGTGGCGTACGTCGCGGTTTCGAAGGTGGTCAGATGCCTCTGTACCGTCGTCTGCCGAAGTTCGGTTTCACCTCTCGCAAAGCAATGATCACCACAGAGATTCGTCTGTCTGATCTGGCGAAAGTTGAAGGCGGTATCGTCGACCTGAACGCGCTGAAAGCAGCCAACATTGTCGGTGTTCAGATTGAATTCGTTAAAGTAATTCTTTCTGGTGAAGTTTCTGCACCGGTAACGGTTCGCGGCCTGCGTGTCACCAAAGGTGCTCGTGCTGCAATCGAAGCTGCTGGCGGTAAAATCGAGGAATAAGTAGCAGATGGCTAAACAACCGGGATTAGATTTTCAAAGTGCCAAAGGTGGCTTTGGTGAACTGAAACGCAGACTGCTGTTTGTAATCGGTGCACTGATTGTCTTCCGTATTGGCTCTTTTATTCCGATCCCTGGTATTGATGCCACTGTACTTGCCAAACTGCTTGAGCAACAGCGTGGCACCATCATTGAAATGTTTAACATGTTCTCTGGTGGTGCTCTCAGCCGTGCTTCTATCTTTGCTCTGGGTATCATGCCGTATATTTCGGCATCGATTATTATCCAGCTGTTAACGGTGGTTCATCCCGCGTTAGCTGAAATTAAGAAAGAAGGGGAGGCTGGCCGTCGTAAGATTAGCCAGTACACCCGTTACGGTACGTTGGTATTGGCCATATTCCAGTCAATCGGTATTGCTACCGGTTTACCGAATATGCCTGGTATGCAAGGCCTGGTAATGAATCCAGGCTTTGCATTCTATTTTACCGCTGTTGTGAGTCTGGTTACCGGGACAATGTTCCTGATGTGGCTGGGCGAACAGATAACTGAGCGTGGTATCGGTAACGGTATTTCAATCATTATCTTCGCAGGTATTGTTGCGGGTCTTCCGCCGGCCATTGGCCATACCATCGAGCAAGCGCGGCAAGGTGACCTGCACTTCCTTCTGTTGCTGTTGGTTGCAGTTCTCGTATTTGCAGTGACCTTCTTTGTTATTTTCGTTGAGCGTGGTCAACGCCGCATTGTGGTGAACTATGCCAAACGTCAACAAGGTCGCCGTGTATACGCTGCACAGAGCACACATTTACCGTTGAAAGTGAATATGGCAGGGGTTATCCCGGCAATCTTCGCTTCCAGCATTATTCTGTTCCCGGCAACGATTGCATCGTGGTTCGGGGGCGGTACCGGTTGGAACTGGCTGACAACAATTTCGATGTATTTGCAGCCAGGACAGCCGCTTTATGTGCTACTCTATGCGACTGCTATCATCTTCTTCTGTTTCTTCTACACGGCGTTGGTTTTCAACCCGCGTGAAACAGCAGATAACCTGAAGAAGTCTGGTGCATTCGTACCGGGAATTCGTCCGGGAGAGCAAACGGCGAAGTATATTGATAAAGTAATGACGCGGTTAACCTTAATCGGTGCCCTCTACATTACCTTTATCTGCCTTATCCCGGAGTTCATGCGTGATGCGATGAAAGTTCCTTTCTACTTTGGCGGTACATCACTGCTCATCGTAGTGGTCGTCATCATGGACTTTATGGCTCAAGTGCAAACTCTGATGATGTCAAGTCAGTACGAGTCTGCATTGAAGAAAGCTAACCTGAAGGGCTACGGCCGTTAATTCAGGTGGTTGAGAAGTTACGGAGAGTAAAAATGAAAGTTCGTGCTTCCGTCAAGAAATTATGTCGTAACTGCAAAATCATTCGCCGCGACGGTGTCGTTCGTGTGATCTGCAGCGCCGAGCCAAAGCATAAACAGCGCCAAGGCTGATTTTCACATATTTTTCTTGCAAAGTCGGGTTGAGCTGGCTAGATTAGCCAGCCAATCTTTTGTATGTCTGTACGTTTCCATTTGAGTATCCTGAAAACGGGCTTTTCGGCATGGTACGTACATATTAAATAGTAGGAGTGCATAGTGGCCCGTATAGCAGGCATTAACATTCCTGATCAGAAACATACCGTTATCGCTTTAACCTCGATTTTCGGTATTGGTAAGACTCGTTCGAAAGCCATCTGCGCTTCAACGGGCATTGCTGAAAATGTTAAGATCAGTGAGCTGTCTGAAGAACAAATTGATCAGCTGCGTGATGCAGTTGCTAAATTCGTTGTAGAAGGTGATCTGCGCCGTGAAATCACCCTGAGCATCAAGCGTCTTATGGACCTTGGTTGCTACCGTGGTTTGCGCCATCGTCGTGGTCTTCCGGTTCGCGGTCAGCGCACCAAGACCAACGCACGTACCCGTAAGGGTCCGCGTAAACCGATCAAGAAATAATCGGGGTGAGTAAATAATGGCAAAGGCACCAGTTCGTGCACGTAAGCGTGTAAGAAAACAAGTCTCAGATGGCGTGGCTCATGTCCATGCTTCTTTTAACAACACAATCGTTACCATTACTGATCGTCAGGGTAACGCACTGGGTTGGGCAACCGCCGGTGGTTCCGGTTTCCGCGGTTCACGTAAATCCACTCCGTTTGCTGCTCAGGTCGCTGCAGAGCGCTGTGCAGAAGCGGTAAAAGATTACGGTATTAAGAACCTGGAAGTTATGGTTAAGGGTCCGGGTCCGGGTCGCGAATCAACAATTCGTGCACTGAACGCCGCTGGTTTCCGCATCACGAATATTACTGATGTGACTCCGATCCCTCATAACGGTTGTCGTCCGCCGAAAAAACGTCGCGTATAACGCCCCGTTTTTTAGGATAGTTGGAGAAAGAAAATGGCAAGATATTTGGGTCCTAAGCTCAAGCTGAGCCGTCGTGAGGGCACTGACTTATTCCTTAAGTCTGGCGTTCGCGCGATTGATTCCAAGTGTAAAATTGAACAAGCTCCTGGTCAGCACGGTGCGCGTAAGCCACGTCTGTCTGACTACGGCGGCCAGTTACGTGAAAAGCAAAAAGTTCGTCGTATGTACGGTGTTCTTGAGCGTCAGTTCCGTAACTATTACAAAGAAGCAGCACGTCTGAAAGGCAACACCGGTGAAAACCTGTTGGCTCTGCTGGAAGGCCGTCTGGACAACGTCGTTTATCGTATGGGCTTTGGTGCCACGCGTGCGGAAGCACGTCAGCTGGTGAGCCATAAGTCTGTTCTGGTAAATGGTCGCGTTGTTAACATCGCTTCTTATCAGGTATCTCCGAATGATGTCGTTAGCATCCGTGAGAAAGCCAAAAAGCAATCTCGCGTGAAGGCCGCTCTGGAGCTGGCTGAGCAGCGTGAAAAGCCAACCTGGCTGGAAGTTGATGCAGCTAAGATGGAAGGTGTGTTCAAACGTATTCCTGAACGTACCGATCTGTCTGCGGACATTAACGAACACCTGATCGTCGAGCTTTACTCCAAGTAAAGCTTAGTACCAAAGAGAGGACACAATGCAGGGTTCTGTGACAGAGTTTCTAAAACCGCGCCTGGTAGATATCGAGCAAGTGAGTTCGACGCACGCCAAGGTGACCCTTGAGCCTTTAGAGCGTGGCTTTGGCCATACTCTTGGTAACGCGCTGCGCCGTATTCTGCTTTCATCAATGCCGGGTTGCGCGGTGACCGAGGTTGAAATTGATGGTGTACTGCATGAGTACAGCACCAAAGAGGGTGTACAGGAAGATATCCTGGAAATCCTGCTCAACCTTAAAGGTTTGGCGGTAAGAGTTCAGGGCAAAGATGAAGTTATTCTTACCTTGAATAAATCTGGCATTGGCCCTGTGACTGCAGCCGACATTACCCATGATGGTGATGTCGAAATCGTCAAGCCGCAGCATGTGATCTGCCATCTGACCGATGAAAATGCATCTATTAGCATGCGTATCAAAGTTCAGCGTGGTCGTGGTTATGTGCCGGCTTCTGCCCGAATTCATTCGGAAGAAGATGAGCGCCCAATCGGCCGTCTGTTAGTTGACGCTTGCTACAGCCCTGTAGACCGTATCGCCTACAATGTTGAAGCAGCGCGTGTAGAGCAGCGCACCGACCTGGACAAGCTGGTCATCGAAATGGAAACCAACGGCACAATCGATCCTGAAGAGGCGATTCGTCGTGCGGCAACCATCCTGGCAGAACAACTGGAAGCTTTCGTTGACTTACGTGATGTACGTCAGCCGGAAGTGAAAGAAGAGAAACCAGAATTCGATCCGATCCTGCTGCGCCCTGTTGACGATCTGGAATTGACTGTCCGCTCTGCTAACTGCCTTAAGGCAGAAGCTATCCACTACATCGGTGATCTGGTACAGCGTACTGAGGTTGAGCTGCTTAAAACGCCTAACCTTGGTAAAAAATCTCTTACCGAGATTAAAGATGTGCTGGCCTCACGTGGTCTGTCTCTGGGCATGCGCCTGGAAAACTGGCCACCGGCAAGCATTGCTGATGAATAACCCGATCACAGGTTAAGGTTTCACTGAGAAGGATAAGGTCATGCGCCATCGTAAGAGTGGTCGTCAACTGAACCGCAACAGCAGCCATCGTCAGGCTATGTTCCGCAACATGGCTGGCTCTCTGGTTCGTCATGAGATCATTAAGACGACTCTGCCGAAAGCCAAAGAGTTGCGCCGCGTAGTTGAGCCGCTGATTACTCTTGCCAAGACCGACAGCGTAGCTAATCGTCGTCTGGCATTCGCCCGCACTCGTGATAACGAGATCGTGGCAAAACTGTTTAATGAGTTAGGCCCGCGTTTCGCGAGCCGTGCAGGTGGTTACACTCGCATTCTGAAGTGTGGCTTCCGCGCTGGTGACAACGCTCCGATGGCATACATCGAGCTGGTTGATCGTCCAGAAGCTCAAGCAGAAGCTGCGGCAGAGTAATCTGTTGCAACGTGAAAAACCCGCTTCGGCGGGTTTTTTATTGTCTGCAGTTCCGCGTCTGCTACGCTTGTCATGTTATGAAGGAGGCGAACAATGTGGTTAATTGATCAGCTTGTTGAACAGCATATCAAAGCGGCGCAGGAGAAAGGCGAGCTGAGTAACCTGCCGGGCGAAGGTGCGCCGCTGCAACTTGAAGACGACAGTCAGGTTCCACCTGAGCTGCGTGCAGGATTTCGACTGTTAAAAAATGCAGGCTTCCTGCCCCCGGAACTCGAACTCCGGCGCGAAGCGCTGCAGGTCAGCGATCTGTTACACCATTTAGATCCTGACGATCCTGAGCGACTGATTCAGACACAACGGCTGCTGCTGCTGAAGGTTAAACTTCGTCAGGCCGGTATGAGCACAGATTTTCTGAATGGCGAATATGGCCGCGCAATTAAGCACAAAATTTCGCCAGATTAGCATGTTTTATGTCGTCAGCATCCGCGTATAATAGTGGCTGCTGCATCTTTAACAGCCTTATTTCTATCAACAACACGGAGAAATTATGTCCAGTTATCGCCATACGAAAGGGCAAATACAGGATAACGCCTTACAGGCATTGTTACACGATCCTCTCTTCAGACAGCGGGTCGAACAGAAACAAAAAGGGAAGGGCAGTTTCAAACGTAAAGCAAAACATGGAAAAGGAAAAGACTGGGAGGCCAGTGATAAGCAAGCCGTTTATCACTGGCCTTCTGCTTTTTGGGCACAAAAAAGCCGCGTTGAAGCGGCTTCGTCGTTTAAATTTTCGTGTTTTGTTGTTTAAGTAAGTCGCGAATTTCGGTCAGAAGCAGTTCTTCGTTTGAAGGTTTGGGGGCCGGTTTTTCCACTTCTTTCTTTTTATACAGTTTGTTCATCAACTTGATTGCCATGAAGATAGCAAAAGCAACAATGATGAAATCAAATACGGTTTGCAGGAAAACACCATATTCCATGACGACAGCGGGCGCATTACCTACGGCGGGTTTAAGCACCCAACTAAACGATTTGAAATCAACGCCGCCAATCAGCAAACCCAAAGGTGGCATAATGATGTTCGCCACCAATGATGAAACAATTTTACCAAATGCCGCACCAATGATGACACCGACGGCCAGATCAACCACATTGCCGCGCATCGCAAAATCACGAAACTCTTTGAATAAACTCATACTTCTCTCCTTGCCTTAGCCAATGCCATAAAGTTTAACAAAGCTTGCCATATTTGCCATTGCTGCGAACAATTTGCTAAATGATGTCAGACACAGCCCTGAATTTTTTACAGGAAGAACGGACTTGGCTGAAACAGGCGTTCGACGTCCGGTACAAATTTCTTATCGGTTAAAAACATGACGACGTGGTCGCCCTGTTCAATACGCAGGTTGTCATTCGCTATCATCACATCATCGCCGCGAACCACCGCACCAATCAATGTGCCTGGTGGAAGCTTGATATCATCAATTGACCGTCCCACCACGCGTGAGGTGGTTTCATCACCGTGCGCAATGGCTTCAATGGCTTCGGCAATACCGCGGCGTAAAGACGAAACGCCTACAATGTCCGCTTTGCGCACGTGCCCTAACAGGGCTGAAATCGTGGCCTGCTGTGGCGAAATGGCAATATCAATTACGCTGCCCTGGACCAGATCGACGTAAGCCCGTCGTTGTATCAGCACCATGACTTTCTTGGCACCCATTTTTTTAGCCAGCATGGCCGACATAATATTCGCTTCGTCATCGTTGGTGACGGCAATGAATAAGTCGACCTGCTCGATGTGCTCTTCCGCCAGCAGCTCCTGATCGGACGCATCACCATAGAACACCACTGTATCATGTAACTGTTCTGCCAGCTCGGCAGCACGCTGAGGATTACGCTCAATGAGTTTGACGCTGTAATTTTTCTCAAGCCGCTGCGCCAGGCCAAAACCAATATTTCCGCCGCCCACCAACATGATGCGTTTATAGGGTTTTTCCAGCCGCTGCATTTCACTCATGACTGCACGAATATGCTGGCTTGCGGCAATGAAAAAGACCTCATCCCCTGCTTCAATAATGGTGGATCCCTGTGGACGGATAGGGCGATCCTGACGGAAGATTGCCGCCACGCGCGTATCAATATGTGGCATATGGTCCCGCAGGATCGACAGCGGATTGCCTACGAGCGGACCGCCATAATAGGCTTTGACAACGGCAAGACTGACCTTACCTTCGGCAAAGTTAACGACCTGCAGTGCACCAGGATACTGAATCAGACGATATATGTTGTCGATGACCAGTTGCTCAGGCGAAATCAAATGATCGATGGGCACGGCTTCAGGAATAAACAGTTTATCGGCGTCGCGCAGATAGTCCGCCGCACGGATACGGGCGATGCGATTTGGCGTGTTGAAAAGCGAATAAGCGATTTGGCAGGCAATCATATTGGTTTCATCCGAGCTGGTCACGGCAACCAGCATATCGGCATCCTCCGCACCGGCCTCACGGAGAATACGTGGGTGAGAACCATGGCCCTGCACGACACGTAAATCAAATTTGTCCTGCAGTTGGCGTAACCGCGTTGAGTCTGTATCCACAACGGTAATATCGTTATTTTCACCAACCAGGTTTTCTGCCAGTGTGCCGCCGACCTGACCAGCACCAAGAATTATGATTTTCATCGCTTATCAATGCCTTTTCAGAGTGGACCCGTGCGTTTCACCAGCTTAGCGTAGAAAAAACCATCTCCGCCTTCTGCCTCGGGAAAGACCTGCCAACCGTTCAGGGGCGCGCCGGACAATGAGACCGCTTCCGCATCAGCGTGACGCTCGATGAACTCGCTGATTTGCCGTTGGTTCTCGTCCGGTAAGACAGAGCAGGTTGCATAGATCATCGTACCGCCGGGTTTGAGCAGCGGCCAGGTCGCATCCAGAATTTCACGTTGTAATGCGGCCAGCTCGGCAATGTCGCGATCGCGACGTAACCACTTAATGTCGGGATGCCGGCGGATAACACCGGTCGCTGAGCAGGGCGCATCCAGCAAAATGCGGTCAAACTGACGTTGGTCGCACCACTGCTGCGGCGTGCGCCCATCGCCCTGTTTTACCTCGGCGGTCATCCCCAGACGAGTCAGATTTTCATTCACGCGTTTCAGTCGTTGGGCATCAACATCGACAGCAAGCACCTGTGCCTGGGGAGCAATCTCCAGAATGTGGGTCGTTTTCCCTCCCGGCGCCGCGCAGAGATCCAGAATCTGCTCACCGTTTTTTGGCTCAAGAAGAAGCGCACAGCGTTGAGCGGAGAGATCCTGTACCGTAAACCAGCCTTGCTCAAAGCCAGGCAGCAGAGTAACCGGTGCAGGCGCCGTAAGACGCAGCGCTTCTGGCACATCTTGGGCGACAGCAGCACTCTTCTCCTCTGCGGTGAGGCGCGCCAGCCAGCTGTCCCGTGAATGATATTGGCGATTAACACGCAACCACATCGGTGGTCGCTGGTTGTTTGCCTCAACAATTTGCTGCCACTGCTCTGGCCATGCCTGCTGAAGCCGGTTCAGTAACCAGCCCGGATGAAGATGACGTTGAGGACCATCCTGAATACTGGCAAGAAGGGCTTCCTGCTGACGCTGGAACTGGCGCAAGACGCCATTGATTAATCCTTTCAGGTTTGCGCGTTTCAGCACCTCTGCCCCGGCCACTGTCTCCGCTAATGCTGCATGAGCGGGCACGCGTGTATAAAGTAGCTGATATAAGCCCACCATAATCAGGAAATGCAGCGTACGCTGCTTACCCGTTAAGGGACGTTCCATCAGTTTGCCGATCAGCGCTTCCAGCTGCGGTAACGTGCGCAGTACACCAAAGCAGATCTCTTGTACCAGGGCAGCATCTTTATCTGAGAGTTTTTTCTGTGCCGCGGGCAAGGCGGTATTGAGTGATTCGCCTTTATCGACAACGCGCTCGATCAGTTGAGCAGACAGGCTACGAAGATTGGTTGATTTAGTCATAAGATAGTGCCATCAAGCAAAAGGCCCGGTTTTGCCGGGCCTGAGGGTCAGTCCAGAAGCGTGCCGGTTTCAAACCATTCGCGACGCGAGTTAAGCAGGTCCTGTGCTGACATCGTTTTTTTACCGGCGGGTTGAAGCTGAAGTAAATTCAGCACGCCGTCGGCAGTGGCAATGTGAATGCCGTGTTTGTCAGCCTGGATAATCTCTCCCGGCTGCTTGTTGACATGAGGTAAGACGCTGGCTTGCCAGACTTTCACCGGCTGGTCATTCACCATAAAGAAGCTTATCGGCCAGGGATTAAAAGCACGAATGCAGCGTTCCAGCTGTTCAGCCGGCAACGTCCAGTTAAGGCGCGCCTCTTCTTTGCTCAGTTTTTCTGCGTAGTTAGCCAGACTTTCATCCTGCTGAACGGCCTGCGCGTTACCGTCACGTAACTGGGATAATGTGGTCATCAACCCTGCCGGACCCAGATCTGCCAGCTTATCGTAAAGCGTTGCGCTGGTGTCTTCAGCGCTAATCGGACAGGCGAGTTTTAACAACATGTCACCCGTATCCAGCCCGACATCCATCTGCATAATGGTCACGCCGGTTTCGCTGTCACCCGCCCAGAGTGCGCGCTGAATAGGCGCGGCGCCACGCCAGCGTGGTAACAGGGAACCGTGCACGTTGATACAACCCAAACGGGGCATCTCAAGCACGGTTTTTGGCAGGATGAGCCCATAAGCGACGACAACCATGACGTCAGCCTGTAAGTCTGCAACCAACTGTTGGTTTTCGGCCGGGCGCAGGGATTGGGGTTGAAATACCGGAATGTTGTGAGCCTGGGCCAATGACTTGACCGGGCTGGCGGTCAACTTATTGCCGCGACCTGCAGGACGATCCGGCTGGGTGAAGACGCCGACAATCTGATGCTCAGAAGCAAGCAGCGCGTCAAGATGACGCGCTGCAAAGTCTGGCGTGCCAGCAAAGATAATTTTAAGCGGAGCAGACACGTTTATCCCTTATTCCGATCTCAGGAAGCCTGAGCATTTTGACGCGCCAGCTTTTCTAACTTTGTTTTAATGCGCTGACGCTTTAAAGGCGAAAGATAATCGATGAACAGCTTACCATCGAGATGGTCGATTTCGTGCTGGATGCAGATAGCAAGAAGATCACCGGTTTCAAGTTCGAAGCTTTTACCCTCGCGGTCCAGTGCACGGACTTTTACCCGCTCGGCACGAGGCACAAAGGCACGTTGCTCAGGAATAGACAGGCAACCTTCTTCGATACCCGTTTCACCGCTCTTTTCCAGCAGCTCAGGATTGATTAAGACCAGGCGTTCGTCGCGGTTTTCAGAGACATCAATCACAATGATGCGCTGATGAATATCCACCTGCGTCGCGGCAAGGCCGATACCTTCTTCGGAATACATGGTTTCGAACATATCATCGACGATACGCTGAACGTCCGCGTTAACTTCTTTAACAGGCGCGGCAATTTTGCGCAGGCGCTCGTCAGGGAAATGTAATACCTGTAAAACTGACATAAATATCCAGATATAAATTCTAAAAGGGAAAGATTACTTCCTCATATTGTAGACTTTTTACTACCCGATTGACAGCATTCTGCGGAGGGACGCGATGCTTGTCAGAGGGCTTTGAAGATGAGAAAACGGGAGCAATTACTGCGGCTGGGCACTATACCGGGCTTAACCGGCAGGCGTTGGTTAAAGGCGGCACAGCAACTGTCTGAAGGCAAAGATGTTGACGATGTGTTGACCCAGAATGGATTAGAGGTTTCACAGCGCCACCATTACCATCATCTCTCCCCGGGTTGGCTGAAAACGGTAAACAAGTGGCTGTCGCAAAGCCCGTTACATCATTTGATTACCGCCCTTGATCCGCTTTATCCCGCTCAGCTCACTGAAATCAGCTGTTTTCCTCCTTTGCTGTATGTAAAGGGCGATCCTTCCATTCTGGGTACATCGCAGCTGGCGGTGGTGGGCAGCCGCCAGTGCTCTCACTCCGGTCGTTACTGGTGTGACGGGTTCACACAGGCGTTGTCGCTCAGTGGCTTCACCATCACCAGCGGCCTGGCTCTCGGTATTGATGGTGTTGCACATCGTGCTGCGCTGAACGTGAGGGGGAAAACCGTTGCGGTACTGGGCAGCGGACTGGCCCACCTCTATCCCAAGAGACATGTTGCGCTGGCTCAGGAAATTGTCGAGCAGGGGGGCGCGGTGATATCCGAGTTTCCGCTTGATGCACTTCCTCTGGCACACCGGTTTCCACGCAGAAACCGGATTATCAGCGGATTAAGCCAGGGCGTGTTAGTCATTGAAGCGTCATTAAAGAGTGGTTCATTAGTCACAGCCCGTTACGCATTAGAGCAAAATCGCGCTGTTTATGCCTTGCCTGGAGCATTGGGCAACAGCGGCAGTGAGGGAACAAACTGGTTGATTCAGCAGGGAGCAATGCTGGTGGCACATCCTAATAACATCATTGAAGATTTACGCGCTATGCTTAACTGGTTACCTGTTACACAATCAGACGAAATTTATTCTGATGCCAGTGACGATGCTCCATTGCCATTTGCCGAGCTGTTGGCTAACGTAGGTGATGAGGTTACACCTGTTGACGTTGTCGCTGAACGCGCCGGCCAACCTGTGCCAGTTATTACAGCTCAGTTGCTGGAACTGGAGTTAGCAGGATGGATCGCAGCTGTACCCGGCGGCTATGTCCGATTGAGGAGGGCATGCCATGTTCGACGTACTCATGTACTTGTTTGAGACCTATATCCACAACGAAGCAGAAATGGGTGTTGATCAGGACAGATTGACAGATGACTTGACGGATGCCGGTTTTCATCGCGAAGACATTTATAACGCGTTGAACTGGTTAGAAAAATTGGCAGACTACCAGGAAGGTCTGGTCGCACCAATTTTACTGGCAAATGATCCGCTCTCCATGCGCATCTATACAGATGAAGAGAGCAAGCGTTTAGATGCCGAAAGCCGCGGTTTCCTGCTCTTCCTGGAACAAATTCAGGTATTGAGCCTTGAAACACGAGAAATGGTCATTGAACGTGTCATGGCGCTTGATACTCTTGATTTCGATCTTGAGGATCTTAAATGGGTGGTGTTGATGGTGCTTTTTAACATCCCTGGATGTGAAAATGCCTACCAACAAATGGAAGAACTGTTATTCGACGTCAACGAAGGTATGCTGCATTAAATTTCACTGATGCATTATCGTTATGAGTAAAACCGCACTCTTCACTGTGCGTAAACAGGATCCCTGCCCCGCTTGCGGGGCAGAACTTGTTATACGTTCAGGAAAACACGGTCCTTTTTTGGGCTGTGCAAACTACCCTGCCTGCGATTACATTCGGCCCCTGGGCAACCAGGCCGACGGGCACGTTGTGAAAGTTCTGGAAGGTCACGCCTGCCCGCAATGTGGCGCAGATAAAGTATTACGCCAGGGCCGTTTTGGTATGTTCATTGGCTGTAGCCATTATCCAGAATGTGATTACACAGAAACGATCGATAAACCTGATGAGACGACTCTCGATTGCCCGCAGTGTCAGCAGGGTAAACTGGTACAGCGGCGATCGCGCTTTGGTAAAACGTTTCATTCCTGTGATCGCTATCCAGCCTGCCAGTTTGCCGTCAACCTGACACCCGTGGCAGGGCGTTGTCCGCATTGTGAATTTCCACTTTTAGTTGAAAAAAAGACCGCGCAAGGCACCCGGCTTTTTTGCGCTAGTAAACGTTGTGGCAAAGCTATCATTGAAGAGACGTAAGACATCATCATGCAAAATCAACCAGTTTCCGGCTCACTCCAGGATTGTGTGAACCATCTGAAGCAACATGCAGTCATTGCTTACCCTACAGAAGCGGTATTCGGCCTGGGCTGCGATCCTGATAATGAATCGGCCGTCATGGCGCTGTTGGCGTTGAAACGGCGGCCAGTGGAAAAAGGATTGATTCTGATAGCGGCCGATTATGGTCAGCTCATGCCCTACGTTTCCGATCACGTGTTAACGGCGATGCAGCGTGAACGTATGTTTGCCTGCTGGCCCGGCCCGGTCACCTTTGTCGTGCCTGCGGCACCGCATACGCCGCGTTGGTTAACCGGACAATTTGATTCTCTGGCTATTCGCGTCAGCGATCATCCTGACGTTCAGGCGTTGTGCCGGGCGTTTGGCAAGCCTCTGGTGTCAACCAGTGCGAATCTTTCAGGGCAGCCGCCCTGTCGCACAGTAGATGAAGTCAAACGGCAGTTTGGTCCTGCGTTCCCCGTGCTCAACGGGAACACGGGAGGCAGGTTAAATCCCTCCGAGATCCGCGACGTCATCAGCGGCAACCAGATACGGCAGGGTTAGCAGATGACACATTTTGCCGTTTTTGGTCACCCAATAAGCCACAGTAAGTCGCCGCAAATCCATCAGGCTTTTGCCAGACAAACGGGGATCACCCTTCAATATGATCGTATTGAAGCGCCTGTGGATAGTTTCCCCGAGGCTGTTACGACGTTTTTTGCCCAAGGCGGAGCGGGCGCAAATATCACGTTACCTTTCAAGCAGCAGGCCTGGGAATATGCCGATCAACTGACCGAGCGGGCTTCT
Organism: Pantoea sp. V106_11; assembly: GCF_029967885.1. Classification (NCBI taxonomy): domain Bacteria; kingdom Pseudomonadati; phylum Pseudomonadota; class Gammaproteobacteria; order Enterobacterales; family Erwiniaceae; genus Pantoea; species Pantoea sp. V106_11. Next base: position 1,667 of record NZ_JASCAK010000004.1, on the reverse strand, counting down.
ACCTCGGGGGCGGTTAACACGTTGAAAAAGTGCCCGGACGGACAGATTCTTGGCGACAATACGGACGGCATTGGTTTAGTCAGCGATCTTCAGCGTCTATCGATGATCAAACCAGGCGATCGTGTCTTACTGATGGGGGCTGGTGGGGCAGCGCGTGGCGTGATCCTGCCTCTGCTTTCTCTGGGAACGACGATTACGCTAGTCAACCGCACGGCTGCGAGTGCCCAAAGCATGGCAAAGGCGTTCGGACAGTATGGGGCGGTGAGTGCATGTTCATTTAATGCGCTGAGTGGTAAACAATTTGATTTACTGATTAACGCGACATCGAGTGGCATTAATGGCGATGTGCCGCCATTACCCTCATCATTAATCCATGCTGATTTACACTGCTATGACATGTTTTATCAGAACGGATTAACCGCTTTTCTGCGCTGGTGCCAACAACAGGGTTCATCGCATCTTGCGGATGGATTAGGCATGCTGGTGGGGCAAGCCGCGCATGCATTTCATTTATGGCATGGCATCATGCCGGAAATTGCGCCGGTGATCGCGTCATTGAAAGCGGAGCTGTCGTCGTGAATCAGGCTATCCAGTTTCCAGATCGTGAAACGCTGGATACGACATTAATGGCTGTCTGTTTCCCTGTTTTGGTCAATGGCATGGGGCTAACCTGTGCCATCAGTGTGACGGCTTTACACCAACAATTCGGGGAAGGGGATGCGATGGCACTGTTTCGTGACCATCGCTGGGATTTGGAAGATCAGGCGGAAGACTGTATCCGTAACGATCAGGTCGATAATGAAGGATGGATCTGGCTGTCGCCGGCCAGGTAGTCGTTCTTCCAACTGACATAGTTGCTGGCAGAGTAGAGCAATCCTGCTATTTCTTTTTCATTCAGCGGTCGGATCTGTTTGACCGGACTGCCTACATAAAGATAACCACTTTCCAGCCGCTTACCGGGAGGAACCAGGCTCCCGGCACCAATCAGAACGTCATCCTCAACAATCACGCCATCCAGCACAATTGACCCCATTCCAACCAGTACGCGATTGCCAATAGTACAACCGTGCAGCATGGCTTTATGTCCGACAGTAACATCCTCACCGATCACCAGTGGGAAACCTGCAGGATTAGCATCAGACTTATGGGTAACATGCAGCACGCTACCATCCTGAATATTGGTGCGGGCGCCGATGCGAACCTGGTTCACATCACCACGAATAGCCACCAGAGGCCAGATACCGACATCGTCTTCCATGATTACGTCACCCGCCACAACGCTGGTGGGATCAACCATGACGCGCAGACCCAACTGCGGGAAGAGATGTTTATAAGGACGTAACGCTACAGTCATTGTGCTCTCCTTTACTGTGTTTACCGGCAGCCTGATGCGATTGTGACCAACTGGCAAGGGGATTTTGCGCCGGATCGTTGGTGATCTAATCAATATGAATGTTTTCTCGGCAGTCAGTAAAAAGATCCAAAAAAAGGGTTGTGCAATTAAATCGGATCCCTATAATGCGCCTCCATCGACACGGCACAACGGCTTACGGAATGCGGTGTTGAGAGGGTCAGGAAACTGAACCGCCAGAGAAAAACTTCTGAAAAAGAGGTTGACTCTGAAGGAGGAAAGCGTAATATACGCCACCTCGCGACAGACGGTTAAC
>NZ_JASCAK010000003.1:0-43641 GCF_029967885.1 Pantoea sp. V106_11 | reverse complement strand
TTGGAGCGGGAAACGAGACTCGAACTCGCGACCCCGACCTTGGCAAGGTCGTGCTCTACCAACTGAGCTATTCCCGCGCCTTGTACCGTCATAAATTCTTCACCGGTACGGGGTGCGCATTATACGAGAAATCGCTGCTGCTGCAAGATGCTTACAGCAAAAATTTGCGCTTTTGATGCGTTTGCTGCTTATTGCATCAACCTGGCGATTTCCTGCGCACCCTTTGCGGTTTAAAGCTGCAAAAAGTGTTGGCGGTAGTACGCCAGTTCGGCAACGGACTCACGAATATCGTCTAACGCCTGATGCGAGCCGCTCTTTTTGAAGCCTGGAAGAATGTCTGGCTTCCAACGACGAGCCAGTTCCTTGAGCGTGCTGACATCTAAATAGCGGTAGTGGAAATAGGCTTCCAGCTCTGGCATGTACTTGAACAGGAAACGGCGATCCTGCCCAATGCTGTTGCCGCAGATGGGCGAGGTGTTTGCGGGCACCCACTGCTGTAGGAACTCGATAGTCGCTTTTTCCGCAGCGCGATCGTCAATCTTACTGGCCTTTACCCGTTCCACCAAACCGCTATTCGTATGTGTACGAACGTTCCATTCGTCCATTAAGGCGAGCTGTGCATCTGACTGATGAACCGCCATCACCGGCCCTTCAGCCAGGATATTGAGGTCGGCATCGGTCACGATAGTGGCGATCTCAATAATGCGATCGCGTTCCGGATCGAGTCCGGTCATTTCAAGGTCGATCCAAATTAGATTATTTTCGTTTCCAGTGGCCATGCTGTTACCTGTGGTTGCTGAGTCGTCATTCATCATGAATAAGGTGTATCATAGACGTTTTGCCCCTCAGGGCGAAATCCAGCTAAACGGTGAGGGTGAGTGAGTAAAAATAAACTGTCTAAAGGTCAACAACGTCGCGTAAGCGCTAACCACGATCGTCGTTTGAACCAGCGCAAAACGCGCCCGGAAGCGGACGATAATTTGTTTGGTCAGGACGCAGAGGGCGTGGTGGTCAGCCGATTTGGCATGCATGCCGATGTCGAGGACAGTGCTGGCCTTACCCACCGTTGCAATATACGTCGTACGATTCGTTCGCTGGTCACCGGCGATCGGGTGGTATGGCGTCCCGCGCTAAACGGCGGTAAAGGTATTGTTGAAGCGGTGCACGAACGCACCAGCGTGCTGACGCGCCCCGATTTCTACGATGGCGTCAAACCCATCGCCGCAAACATCGATCAAATTATTATCGTGTCCGCGATTCTGCCAGAGCTGTCACTGAATATTATCGACCGTTATCTGGTCGCCAGCGAAACACTGGATATTGAGCCCCTGCTGGTGCTGAACAAAATCGATCTGCTGGATGACAACGCACGTGCGTTTGTTGACGAGCAGATGGAGATTTACCGCAAGATCGGTTATCGGGTATTGATGGTTTCCAGCCATGTGAAAGAGGGTTTGAATGCACTGCAGGCAGCCTTAACTGACCGGATAAGTATCTTTGCCGGGCAGTCCGGCGTAGGTAAGTCCAGCCTGCTGAACGCCCTGCTTGGCTTCGATCAACAGCAGGACACCGCCATTCTGACCAATGATGTTTCCGATGTTTCCGGACTGGGCCAACATACCACGACCGCATCCCGGCTTTATCATTTCCCCGAGGGCGGGGATGTGATTGATTCTCCGGGTGTCCGTGAGTTTGGTTTGTGGCATCTTGAGCCGGAACAAATCACGCGTGGATTTGTCGAATTCCGTGCGTTCTTAGGCGATTGTAAGTTTCGTGACTGTAAGCATGACACCGATCCGGGCTGTGCGATTCGTGAAGCCGTTGAAAACGGCAAAATCGATCAATCACGCTTCTATAACTACCACCGTATTCTTGAAAGCATGGCGCAAATGAAAACCCGGAAAAACTTCGCCGAGAGTGAAGATTAAGGCCCGTAACGGCGTATTCGCCATCTGACTGGGGCGCTGTTACAATCCGCTCCCTTTTTGTCAATGTTATGAAAGATAGCCAGGAGGCTAGGGTGTTTGATCGTTTTAAACTCGGCTTGAATCACATTCTTCCAAAAAAATGGCTGACTGAACTTGCGGGTTGGGGAGCCAGCCGTCGCGGCGGCTGGCTGACGAAGCTGGTCATTGATATTTTTGTCTGGTTTTACAAAGTCGATATGGCTGAAGCACGGAAACCGGATACCGCCAGCTACCGCACCTTTAACGATTTCTTTGTTCGTCCGTTAAAGGACGATGCACGCCCAATCGATCCCGATGCCAGCCTGATCGTTCTGCCTGCTGACGGCGCGATCAGCCAGCTTGGCCATATTGAAGGCGATCAGATTTTCCAGGCGAAAGGCCATTACTACACGATCGACGCCCTGCTCGCCGGTAATGAGCATATGGCGGCACAGTTTCGTGAGGGGGAATTTGCGACCACTTACCTGGCACCGCGTGATTATCACCGCGTCCACATGCCTTGTAACGGCATCCTGCGTGAGATGATCTATGTACCAGGCGATCTTTACTCCGTTAATCCGCTGACCGCACGTAACATCCCTAACCTCTTTGCCCGTAACGAGCGCGTAATTTGTTACTTTGAAACCGATATGGGCCCGATGGTGCAGATCCTGGTGGGCGCAACGATTGTCGGCAGCATTGAAACCGTTTGGGCAGGCACCGTCACACCGCCGCGCGAAGGCATTATTAAACGCTGGCATTACCCGGCCGCCGATCATGACGGTGCCGTGGTATTACTCAAAGGTCAGGAAATGGGCCGCTTTAAACTGGGTTCTACGGTAATCAACCTGTTCGCGCCTGGCCGAATCAAGCTGGCGGAAAGCCTTGAGGCGGAAAGTAAGGTTCGACTGGGCCAACCTTTAGCGCTCGCCCTTCCACTGACGACTACCGCGCCTGACGCTGTCGAGTAGAACCTATGTTCGTGCGTTCGATCTTTTGTCTGCTGCTGAGCCTCTGGCTCAGCTCTTCTACGCTAGCCGCCAGCCTGCCTGATGCCAGCCAGCTCAAACAGCAGCTGGAAGAGGTCAAAGCCACTAAAAATGCCCCCTCGCAAACTGAACAAATTCAGTCACTGGAAGCCGCACTGGCCTCGCTCTCTGAACGCGATGATGCCCTCGAACGCGCACAACAGTATCAACAGGTTATTGACGATTTTCCGCGCCTTGCCCGCGAGTTAAGGCAGCAAATCGCCACGCTTAACGACAACGCTAAAACCGTGCGCAGCACGATGACCAGCGCAGAGCTGGAACAAGAGATTCTGCAAATCAGCAGTCAGCTGATTGAAGAAGGACGCCAGGCCCAGCAGGAGCAGGACCGTGCCAGAGAGATCAGTGATTCCCTGTCGCAGTTGCCACAGCAGCAAACGGAAGCGCGCCGGGCACTGACCGAGAGCGAACGGCGCTTACAGAGTGCCGGCAGCGCTGCCACTCCAGTCGGTCAGGCCCAACTGGTGGCTCGCCAGGCAGAAAATGCCGCCAATAAAGCCAAAGTCGATGAGTATGAGCTGGCGCAGTTGTCGGCCAACAATCGCCAGGAGCTGGCTCGCATGCGCGCCGAGGTGCATCAGCGCAAAGTGACCCAGCTTGATAATTATCTGCAGGCTTTACGTAATCAACTGAATGAACAACGTCAGCGCGAGGCCGAAACGGCGCTGGCGCGTACGGAACAGCTGGCGGAAAACAGTGGTGATTTACCGCCCGAGATCAGTGAGCAATTTCGGGTTAACCGCGATTTGTCCGGTGCGCTAAATCAGCAGGCACAGCGCATGGATCTGGTGGCATCGCAACAGCGCCTCGCCACCAATCAAATTATTCAGGTTCGTCAGGCGCTGGCAACGTTGCGGGAACAATCCCAGTGGCTGGGTGCCTCTAACCTGCTCGGCGATGCGCTTCGGGCACAGGTGGCGCGTTTACCCGATATGCCGAAATCTCAGCAAATCGATAATGAAATGGCACAGCTGCGCGTTCAGCGCCTGCATTATGAAGATCTTCTGGAACGACAGAATGCGCTTCGCAAAGCACATCAGGCGGACGGGCAGCCTTTTACCAGCGACCAAAAGCGCATTCTGGATGCACAGTTAAAAACGCAGCGAGAATTGCTGAACTCCCTGATATCCGGCTGCGATACGCTGATTCTGGAAATCACTAAACTCAAGGTCGCCAATACGCAGCTTCAGGATGCGTTAACCGAAGTCAAAGACGCCACGCACCGCTATCTGTTCTGGACAGCAGATGTCAGCCCCATTTCATTGAGCTATCCTCTGGACGTGGCTAAAGGCCTGTCGCACCTGCTTACGCTGGATACGCTTGGGCAGCTTGGCAAAGCTCTGGCAATGATGTTTACCAGCCGCAGCACCGTCCTGCCCATTTTGGGTGCCGTGTTGCTGGTCGGTTTTAGCCTGAGTACACGTCGTCACTTCAACGCTTTTTTGGAACGCTCAGCCAGTAAGGTTGGTAAGGTCACCCAGGATCGCTTCCGCCTGACCATCCGCACTGTTTTCTGGTCAATTCTGGTCGCGCTTCCGCTTCCTGTGCTTTGGGCAACCCTGGGATACGGGCTGCAAAACGCCTGGCCGTATCCGGTAGCCGTTGCTATCGGCGATGGCATTACGGCGACGCTGCCTCTGCTGTGGATATTCATGGTCAGCGCCCAGTTTGCCCGCGCCAACGGTTTGTTCATTGTGCATTTCCGCTGGCCGCAGGTACGCGTTGCGCGTGCCATGCGTTACTACTCGTTGAGTATTGGCCTGATCGTGCCGCTGATTATGCTGCTGATCACCTTTGATAACCTTGACGATCGTCTTTTCTCTGCCACCCTGGGCCGACTGTGTTTTATTTTGATCTGTGGCGCCCTGAGTCTTGTTACGGTAAGTCTAAAACGTGCAGGGATCCCTCTTTATCTTGATAAAGAGGGCAACGGCGAAAACATGATTAACCGCCTGCTGTGGAATATTATGATCGCCATTCCATTGCTGGCCGCGCTGGCCTCCATGATTGGTTACCTTGAAACAGCGCAGGCGCTGCTGGCACGTCTGGAAACCTCGGTGGCAATCTGGTTTTTCCTGCTGGTTATTTACCATATCATTCGCCGCTGGATGCTGATTCAACGACGCAGGCTGGGGTTCGATCGCGCACGCCAGCGCCGGGCCGATATGCTGGCCAATCGCGCGCGCAACGAAGAAGAAAAAGATCAGGCGCAAAATACTGACGTTATTGAAATAGAAGAGCCCGTGATTGATTTGGACGCCATCAGTGCTCAGTCACTGCGCCTGGTCAGGTCAATCCTGACGCTGATTGCGCTGGTGTCAGTCATTGTCCTGTGGTCGGAAATCCACTCTGCGTTTGGTTTCCTTGAGAATATTCGTTTATGGGATGTCAACACCTCCGTTCAGGGCGTGGAGAGTATTCAACCCATTACGCTGGGCGCCGTTCTGATCGCCATTCTGGTGTTCGTGATTACGACGCAGCTGGTGCGCAATATGCCGGCCCTGCTTGAGCTGGCCCTGCTGCAGCATCTTGATTTGTCGCCAGGCACCGGCTATGCCATTACCACGCTGACCAAGTATTTGCTGCTGCTAATTGGTGGCTTGCTCGGCTTCTCATTGATTGGAATTGAATGGTCCAAGCTGCAATGGCTGGTGACCGGCCTGGGAGTTGGGTTGGGATTTGGTCTGCAGGAGATTTTTGCGAACTTTATCTCCGGCCTGATCATTTTGTTTGAAAAACCCATTCGTATTGGCGATACCGTTACTATTCGCGATCTGACCGGCAGCATTACGCGCATCAATACCCGCGCCACGACAATTACAGACTGGGATCGCAAAGAGATCATCGTGCCTAATAAGGCCTTTATTACAGAACAGTTTGTTAACTGGTCGCTGTCGGACTCCGTCACGCGCGTCGTGCTGACCATACCCGCTCCCGCACAGGTAAGCAGCGAGGAGGTCACCACGTTGCTGAAGCTGGCTGCAGAACGTTGTAGCTACGTTCTGGATACACCGCCGCCGGAAGTGTTTCTGGTTGACCTGCAGCAGGGAATACAGTTATTTGAGCTACGCGTACACGCCGCTGAAATGGGCCATCGCATGCCGCTTCGCCATGAACTGCATCAGCTTATTTTGCACGGCTTTGCAGAACATGGTATCGAAATGCCTTTCCCACCCTTCCAGATGCGGGTAGAAACCTTAAGCAGAAAAACGCCTGCCGGAAATGGTGCGTCGACGACGCGGACTTTTAAATCAGGCGGATTATAAAAAAAACGCCCGGTCTGACCGGGCGCTTTCCTGTTCGGGCTGCGGGGGTTATTGCTTCACAAAAGCTTCGCCCTGCGCGATATCTTTTTTCAGTGTTTCCAGCATGCCATCCAGCGCCTGCTGTTCGAACGGGCTAAGGGCACCAACAGGCTTACGCTCCGCCACGCCGTTTTTACCTAACAGCAGGGGCTGAGAGAAGAAGCGGGCATGCTCGCCATCGCCTTCCACGTAGGCACACTCCACAACGTTCGCTTCGCCGTTTAAGGCACGTACCAGCGATAAACCGAAACGGGCGGCGGCCTGCCCCATGGATAACGTTGCTGACCCCCCACCAGCCTTCGCTTCCACCACTTCTGTACCGGCGTTTTGAATACGTTTGGTGAGGTCAGCCACTTCCTGATCGCTAAAGCTGACGCCCGCAACCTGGGACAGTAATGGCAGAATAGTGACGCCTGAGTGTCCCCCCACCACGGGCACGTTCACCTCGCCAGGCTGTTTGCCTTTCAGCTCAGCGACAAAGGTATTGGCGCGAATAATGTCCAGCGTTGTCACGCCAAACAGTCGATTCTTGTCATAAACACCGTGTTTCTTCAGGACCTCGGCCGCAATCGCCACCGTCGTGTTAACCGGATTGGTGATCACCCCAATTAACGCTTTCGGCGCTGTCGTAGCAACCTGCTCAATCAAATTACGCACGATGCCGGCATTGACGTTAAACAAATCGGCCCGATCCATACCAGGCTTACGCGCTACCCCAGCAGAGATGAGCACGACATCCGCACCTTTTAAAGCCGGGGTGGCATCTTCCCCACTAAAACCCTTAACGTTAACTGCGGTAGGAATGTGGCTGAGATCGACCGCGACGCCAGGCGTGACGGGCGCGATGTCGTAGAGAGAAAGTTCTGAACCTGCGGGAAGCTGGGTTTTGAGTAGAAGTGCTAGCGCCTGGCCTATGCCACCAGCGGCACCGAGTACGGCAACTTTCATTCATAACTCCTTATTAAGGTGGGGCAGAGAAGAGCCGAAATTCCATCTGTGTCAGACCTTAATCAACTGCTCAGGTGATGACGGGTATCCGAGACTATTTTACGCGCTAATGCCCGCAGTCTCGGGATTTTAAAACTTACTTATCATCGCTATATCGTCCTCATCCTGCGTTGCAGACAACGAGCTAACCTGTTTGCCGTGTCAGGGCTACCTCAGGTAAGCGCCGACGACGGTGACGGGATTTCTCTCCAACTGTTGCGCGGGAGTTGGCCGGTATCACCTGAAATCGACAACCTTGACGTCGGCAGACAGAGAACGGCAGTGTAAATTTTTATTTTCTTACCTCATCAATAATATAACAGCTTTGCAACCTTTGCCTTTCCAGGCTGTGAGCTGGGTTTTGGTCTGAGTAAATTCTTTGCTATTATCGCCGCCCGCCATGGATACCGCCCCGTTCAATTAACAACCAATTGCATAAAAATTCATTTATATGCATAATAATGACTTTGCTGCGGTCTGTTCCGCGGTTTTTCTTACATTTACTGGTAAATTATGCGAAACCCATCGAAACAAGACGATCTGATCAAAGCCTTCAAGGCTTTATTAAAAGAAGAAAAATTCAGTTCTCAGGGCGAAATTGTTCAGGCGCTTCAGGAAGACGGCTTTGAGAACATCAACCAGTCCAAAGTTTCCCGGATGCTGACAAAGTTTGGCGCGGTGCGGACCCGCAATGCCAAAATGGAGATGGTGTACTGTTTGCCTGCCGAGCTGGGCGTGCCGACAACAACCAGTCCATTGAAGAATCTGGTTCTGGATATTGACTACAATGATGCGCTGGTCGTGATCCATACCAGCCCTGGCGCAGCGCAGCTGATCGCTCGCCTGCTGGATTCTCTGGGTAAATCTGAGGGGATTCTGGGGACGATTGCGGGTGATGACACCATTTTTATCACGCCGGCACGCGCCTTTACCGTCAAACAACTTCACGATGCTATCCTCGTCCTGTTTGAACAAGAGCTATAGTCGTTCCCGCTAACCGGCAGCACATCGCCGGTTTATTCTGCCCGTTATCCCCCTCTTCCTTCTGTCAGCTCTCTTTCAGCCGATACGTTACTTTTCAAGGCATTACTCTTTAGCCGCGTCGTTTTCAGCGCATAAAATATTGGTCATACCCTTTGCCACCTTAAACATTACGCGCTATTTTACACTGCTTTACATTCAAATACTGGCGTCATCACCCAGACCAAAACAGATAAGCAGCCAGATCAACCATGATTTTTCGCACTAAAAGTTAAAGTAACGTATCTTACTGTTTTTATGCGTAATTACCCATCTGTAGTGGCATTTTAGCCATTTTTAATAACTTTTAGTTATTAAAAAATCCCAAATGGTTAAATTGCATCAACAAAACATTATTAGGCAGGTATTAATTTCTGCCGTTATTAGTCCTATACTTAGTTTCGTGATGTGAATCACACTAATAAAAAAGAAGAACAACCAGGACGAGGACATCTTTTATGAAAACTAAATCTACCATCGCTGCCTTGAGCATTTTATCTGCCCTGTCATTCGGCGCTTCTGCAGCAGATTATATTTCTGCTTCACAAGCACAAAATCTGCAGCCTGTTGGCACGGTAAGCGTGAGCGGTGTGGCCGGCGCGCCATCCGATATCAGACAGCAACTGAGCGATAAAGCCGATCAACAAGGCGCGAAAGCTTTCCGTGTTATTGAGGCCTATAACGACGGCAACTACCACGCGACGGCTGAGCTGTACAAATAAACTCGCAGGACCTGACAGGTAACCAGCGGTCCCAATGCGACCGCTGGTTAAACATCCTTACCGGAGAATGAATCATGAAAATCCAATTAACGATTGCCGCGCTGGGCGTGGCCTCACTGCTCTCTTTTGGTGCCAATGCCGCTAGCATGGTCACAAATCAGCAGGCGCAAGACATGAATCTGCAGCCGCTAAACCAAACAATTAGCGTAAGCGGTATCAATGGCGACCAGACCAACATCCGCCAGGTGCTGTCTGAGAAAGCGGATGCACAAGGTGCAGGCCATTACCGCGTGATTGAGAACAACCGTGACGATACCTTCCACGTCACCGCCGAACTGTATAAATAATTCATCTGCGGCAATGTTGCCGCCCTGACAAAATCGATGACCCGCTCTATGTATGCCATTCCGCAGGTTGTTGATTGCTATGAGGAATAAATCATGAACATCAAATCAACCATCGCAACGATGAGTCTGCTCTCCGTGATCGCTTTTGGCGCTTCAGCAGCGCAGCTCGTCACGGCCGATCAAACGCAGAATCTGCAACCTGCAGGAACCGTAAGCATCAGTGGCGTTGCGGGTTCACCTATCGACTATCGCGCCCAGCTGTCCCAGAAAGCGGATGAACAAGGCGCAAGTGCCTATAAAATTATTGAGGCTAATACCGGTGACAGCTACCACATCACCGCGCAGCTGTATAAATAGTTCCTCGTCTGACGTATGACGAACCCTTTAGCCCCGCTCGCCGGGGCTTTTTTTTGCCTGAAACGCGCGGTGAGTGAACTGTGACAGGGGGTAAGCAAAGGCAGCCTTCATCCGCCAATGTTAATCGACAGGATTCAGCGACATAAAACGACATGAGCAGAAGAAGTCTGGCTTACTCGGGGGATTAATGCGCTGTCAACAGTACCGTAAATCACAGACCTAAGGCGCAATATATCAATGGGCAATCTGCGCCAAATCATCGTCTGACAGTCCGGTCATCTCTGCGACAAGGCTGGGAGGCAAACCGTTTTGCAGCATTGTTCGCGCGATTTTTAGTGCAGCCGACCGTTCTCCCTCACTGCGGCCTTTCACCAGGCCACGTTGTTCACCAAGCTGAAGGCCCTCTTCCAGGCCCTTTTCCATCCCCTTTTCAATGCCTTTCTGCTCAAGCTGTTGTGCGATGGTCATCAATGCATCCTCATGTTGCGGCACCCGCTGCGCCAGCGTTCTGACGAAAAGGTCAGCGTCAGCGGTTTCGCCCGCCTGTAAAAGATAGTTTACCAACGATATAACCTGTGATGAAGAGAGATAACCCGCCAGTGTGACAGGGGCCAGCTTATCGATGAGTTCTGCTAAATCTCTTTGATGAATATGCTTTTGCAGCAGTGTTAATGCAGCCATGCTGCGGTGGCCGACAATCTCCTCATCAGGAATCACCGTCACGTCCACTAGCGGAAAAGCGTTGCTGTAGAGCCGACTGGCGAAGGCGGGAATCGAAAATTCGTCCAGCCAGCGGGTACTATAGGGATAGGGACTGCGTTTGCCACTGTAGAATAAAATCGGAATGACTAACGGGAGTTTTTTGTGCCCGGCATCCAGGTGCCGCTGCATTGCCGCAATGGCATAACGCATCAGTCTGAATGCCATATGCCTGTCAGGTGATGACTGATGTTCAATCAACACATGGATATAGCCATCATCGCGGCTTGTGGTTTTTAGACTGTACAGTATATCGCTAAAATATTGCCGTAAGTCCTCTTCCACAAAAGCGCCAGACTCCAGTTTTAACGTATCCAGATCGCACAGCGCGAGAAACTCTGCCGGAAGATGCAATGCCATAAAATCACGGGCAATGGTGGGCTGGGACAAAAATTGACGGAATGTCGCATCATGGGGCGTGGGCGTGCCATTTTTACTTTTCATGTAACCTGTCCTGATGATGAGGTGGCAGGTTAGCACGACCTGAAAATGCTCAGCGTCAGCAAACGGTGACGTTGCGAGAGCTCTCGAGGAATTTCTCGCACGTGGGCGACCCGATAATACACGTTAGTCGGTCTTCAACGCTGTTAACGCTCTATTACGTTAAATTGCAGTTGTCCTTCCAGCTCCTCTTCCGCCTCGTCGAACAGCAGAATTAAGGCTCCATATCGCCGCTTCTGCCCTTGTCCTAAATTCACAAACTCTATTTTCAGGGGGAGAGGTAAACCTTTGCAGACAATGATGTCCCACAATCCATCCAAATCACAGATGGCGTACGCCTTTAAAGCAAAGCGTTCGCAAAATTGCCGTAAAAAATGGGCCTGATCGACAATCTCATTAAAATCAAAACGCTCGACTCTCATACTGGCGACTCCCGTTATCCGGTTCTGGGCGGCCCTGCGCCGCCCGGATATTCATCTAACTTAACCCGCCGAGGTGCAGCGCTTTGACCTCCAGGTACTCATCCATCCCCAGTACCGATCCTTCACGTCCCAGACCAGACTCTTTCACGCCGCCAAAGGGGGCCAACTCTGTCGAGACCGCACACTCATTGATGCCAATCATTCCACTTTCGAGCGCGGCAGAGACCCGGAATACCCGCTGCAGGTTTTGCGTATAAAAATACGCCGCCAGCCCGTATTCCGTCTGGTTGGCACGACGGATAACCTCTTCTTCGTCATCAAAGCGGAAACAGGCTGCCACCGGGCCAAACGTTTCTTCCTGAGCCAGTTTCATGCCTTCATGTGCCTCAACAATGACCGTTGGCTGCCAAAAATTACCGCCCAGCGCGTGTCGCTGACCACCCGTCAGCACTTTTCCACCCTGAGCAATGGCATCTTTGACATGCTCTTCGACTTTTTCTAATGCGGATGATTCGATTAACGGGCCGACGACCACGCCATTATCCATGCCGTTTCCGACGCTAAGTTTATCCACTTCAGCGGCCAGTTGGGTCGTAAAACGTTCGTAAACTGCACTGTGAATGAAAAAGCGGTTAACGCTGACACAAACCTGACCGGCATTGCGGAATTTATTGGCGATGGCTCCCTGCACGGCTGCATCGATATCCGCATCTTCAAAGACGATATAGGGCGCATTACCGCCCAGTTCCATCGAAACCTTTTTCATGGTTTCAGCAGCGTTACGCATTAGCGTTTTCCCCACTGCCGTCGAACCGGTAAAGGAAATTTTACGTACGGCTTTGCTGGCCATAATGGCATCGCTAATGGCATGCGTGTCGCCTGCTACACCGTTAAGCACGCCATCAGGGATGCCGGCTTTTTTTGCCAGCGCCAGTAAGGCAAATGCGGAAAGCGGTGTATTATTCGCGGGTTTAATAATGCCTGTACATCCCGCTGCCAGCGCCGGGCCTAACTTACGTGTCAGCATCGCCATAGGGAAATTCCAGGGCGTGATAGCGGCGACGACGCCGACCGGCTCACGGGTTGCCAGAATGCGCGAGCCAGCTTTAGCAGGAGGGATGATTTCACCGTTAGCCCGTTTAGCCTGCTCGGCGAACCATTGAATAAAGCTGGCGGCATATTCCACTTCGCCTTCTGCTTCCTTGAGCGGCTTGCCTTGCTCCGTTGTCATTAACTCAGCCAGCCAGCGTTTATGTTCAATGATTAACCTATACCAGCGGTACAGCAGTTCTGAACGCCCCTTGGCGGTCTGTGCTCGCCACGCTGGGAAAGCATCCTGGGCAGCCTTTATTGCAGCTTCCGTTTCCGTTTTTCCTGCTTTTGCCACCTGAGCGACGACCTCGCCCGTGGCAGGGTTCGTCACGTCAAAGGTAGACGTGGTACGCAGCCATTGCCCGTTTACCAGATAGCCTGTCTGGAACAGTTCGCTGTCGTGCAGTGAAGAATGCATTAGGTGCTCCTGTCGGTTTGTCATCTGTCAGGAAAGTATAGATGGCAAAAATGACAGGTCAGGTAACACGGGGGATCATCATGGCCGCTAGCGCTTGCCGCGGCCATAATTCAGATTTGGACGAGCGTATTTTGATATTTTTTCAGCATCTCAGCCAGTCGCGTCACCGGCTCGGTCACGCTGGTTGGAGCGTCATAGTGCGCCAGCTTGTGCTGATAGACATCCAGCTCTTTGAGTAACCGTTCGAAATAGTAACGGCGCTTTTCGTCACTGCGTACCGAGATGATCCGATCCGCCGTGTGGCGCAGCTGGCGATGATACGCAGACAGATCGGCATTAACCGGCACATCGGCAGCACGTAATCGCTGATGACCAATGATTAAGGTCAGGGCAATGCGATATTTGTCGATGTCACCCGGGAACAGGTTAAGCAGTAAAAAGAGCTGCTGATAGAGTGCCGGAAGATGGTTTTCACGACGGCGAGCCTGGTTAGTGGTCATCGCCGAGACCGCCGCATACATGAAGCGGTTGAGCAATTTACGGCCCGTGCGCGCTTTGGACTTATCCCGAATCAACAGGATGACCATCAACGCAACGAAGCTGCCGATCCACTGTCCCAGCGCATTGTCGATAAACTGCGTAAAGTTGAACTGCATCGGATTATCCAGCACCAGCACGTTGATTGTGCCGACCATGGCTCCCAGCGTACCAATCTGCCTGCGCTGAATTAAAATGCCGGAAATAAACCCTAACAGGCCAATGGCAATGCACAGCAGCACGGCACTTTGTTGGGTGTTGGGCAAAATATACATGAAATAGAGTGCGCCCAGCGGGACCGCCACCGTCATACCGTAAACAAAGTCTTTAGCCATCATGAGCGGATTGGGCATGCGCATCGCCAGTGCCGTAATCACGCCCAACATGACCATACAGCCGCTACCTGATGTCCAGCCGGTATAGAGCCAGAACAGCGAACCGAGCGCAGTCGCTACAAAGGTGCGAACACCGTTAATCATCGCATGGTGGTTTTCAGCAGAACGCGCCTGAATCACGACCTCGCGCTGAAGAATCCCCTCCTCCAGCGCTGTGATACGGCCGTTACTTTTGATGCCATGCGTCAGCAACTGATATTCCGTTGCTGCCTCAACCCAGCTTTCCAGTGTCTCGGGGACCGTTTTACTGCTGACGGCAATTAACCGTCGCAGCGCTTTCATACGCTTGTGTACGTCTTCTGCCGTCGCTGCCTCTTTCTCCATTAACACACGATACTGCGTTGCAATGTAGTCAGGCCGTGAGTTTTGAATTAAAAAGGTTTCAGCCGCCTGGGTAATCATCGTCAGTGACAGAGTGTTCAGCATTTGCAGCCGTCGACTGGTATTCTGCCAGCGCGAAGACTCCATCATCAACTGGCTACGCATACTGCTGAGCGCCGTGGTACGCCGTACCAAAGCCCCCCAGGCTTTATCGACTTCTTCTTTGTCCTCATGCGCCACGCACAGCTGCAGCAACCTGTAATGCGCCACCAGCAGCGAGTCAACTTCAGCATCAATCACTTTTTTAATCGAACGTGGCGAGAAAATCATATCGGCCAGAATGGCGCACAGGATCCCTAAAATGATCTCGCTACAGCGTTCCACGGCATATTGCGGGACCAGCGTCAACCCACCACTGGCATTCGCCGTCACGACAATAATTAACGCGGTGTAACCAGCCAGTCCGAGCGCATAGGAGTTTTCAACCTTGATCAGCGAAGACAGCCATACGCAGAAACCCGCCCAAATACAACACAACAGCAACATGACTACCGGTGCGCGTACGGTCGCAATCATGATGACCAGCGCGGCGACACAGCCAATAAAGGTTCCGATGATACGAAGAATACCGCGATAGCGTAATGCGCCCGAATAGGGATCGCCGCCTGCCGCAAACGCCGTCCCGCCTGCCACAATGCCCGCCGTCATGACGGCCCAGCGGGGGGTTTCAAGGTTAAGATGAAAGCCGATCATCAGCGCCGCAACCAGCGCAAAAGTCAGCTTTATCGGGAACCGCAGGAACTCAGTCATAGCGTCCTCTTAACCAAACTCACGCAGACGGTTAAAGAAGGACATGATGGGCGATGTATCAGTATGCTGACGATCCTCTGTGCCAGTGATGACCACGGTCGCTGTCGTTCCGGCCGGATAGTGATTGCCGGGGTCCTGGTCAAGACGGATGCGAACCGGTACGCGCTGCGCCAGGCGTACCCACTCCAGGTTAGACTGGACCGTTGCCATTCCTTTACTGTCAACGCTGCTGCTGCTGTTGGTCACGCCTGCCGCGATGCTGTCAACCGTACCGCGCAGCGTCACATTGCTGCCCAATGGCGTGATCTCGGCCCGAAAGCCGGGGCGTACACCATGCAGCTTGGTCTCTTCGAGATAAGCCAGCACGTAAAATGAGCGCTGCTGTACCAGCGCCACGGCAACCGCTCCCCGCGTAATGAATTCGCCCTGGTAGACGTTCAGGTTCGTCACCCATCCATCTGACGGCGCGGTGATCGTGGTTCGTTCCAGGTCGATCTTAGCCAGATCGCGGGTAGCGACAGATTTTGCCAGTTGATGTTCACTGGTTTGCAGATCGTTGTTGGACTGCTCAATGGCTTCGCGTGACATCGCAGAGGTCCCGAGTCGGTTTCGACGTCCGGCCTCACGGCGTTTTTCATTAACCAGTGCCTGGTAATATTCCACATCAGCCTGCGCTTCATCTAACGCTTTTTGGTACCGTGGACGATCGACCACAAAGAGCGTGTCACCTTTTTTAACCCGTTGGTTGTCGTGAACGGGAACCTCGGTAATTAACCCGGTGACATCAGGTGAAATCGCGACCACATCGGCCGCAAACCTTGCATCGCGTGTCCAGGGGGATTCGGTATAGAACACCCAGGCACGGAATATGATAATGACGGCGATGATGACCAGCAGGATGGTGATCGCGTAACGCGCGATTTTTCTTATAAGCGTGTTCACGTAAACCTCAAACAAATAAACGGGATACCAGATAAAATACACAGCAGTAAAGGGCTGTATTGAAGAGTGCCGGATGCCAGACAAGATCGTAGATACCGCTGGGCGTCAGCACGCGTTTCACCATCCAGAACAGCATGAGCGAAACGATGAGTTCGATGAAAATGGGCGGAAAAGAGAGCCCAAACATGACAAATACCGGAAGTACACTCATTAAAAATCCTTAGTTCGATACGGCCGGGATAATTCACCGCCTGAAGGACGCAAACGCCTGCGCGCCATAAGCCACATCTGAACTACGGCTGACTTAATAATAGCGTATCATCGGGTGTTTTCAGGTAATGAAGCGTCGCCAGGTCATACCCCGGTCGACATATAGTAACGCGCTTAACTATACGTTTTCTACTGAATGTGATCTAAATCACTTTTTAGCAAGAGTAAACAATGGAACGACTCAAAGGTATGTCGATTTTTGCCAAAGTAGTTGAACTGGGTTCTTTTACTGCGGCCGCACGACAGCTTCACCTTAGCGTGTCATCAATTAGCCAGATTGTCGCCAAACTGGAAGATGCGCTGCAGGTAAAGCTACTCAACCGCAGTACGCGCAGCATTGGGCTCACTGAAGCCGGTAAAATCTACTATCAGGGCTGTCGCCGTATGCTGGCAGAGGCTAACCAGGTTCACGAACAGCTTTATGCCTTTAACAACACGCCGATCGGCGTACTACGCATTGGCAGCTCTTCCACGATGGCACAGAACGTGCTGGCCGGTATGACGAGCGATATGCTGCGTGATTACCCGGGGCTGAGCGTCAACCTGGTCACCGGTATTCCTGCGCCAGATTTAATCGCGGATGGGCTGGACGTGGTGATCCGGGTGGGCGCTTTAAAGGATTCGAGCCTGTTCTCGCGCCGACTCGGGGCGATGCCAATGGTGGTCTGTGCCGCTAAACACTATCTGACGCAGCATGGGACGCCGGAAAAACCTGGCGATATCACTAAATTTGCCTGGCTGGAATACAGCGTAAGGCCAGATAACAATTTTGAGCTGATTGCCCCCGAAGGCATCGTTACGCGTTTATCACCGCAGGGGCGTTTTGTCACCAATGACTCTCAGACGCTCATCCGCTGGCTTAAGGCCGGTAATGGCATCGCCTATGTCCCGATGATGTGGGTGGCGGATGAAATCAAGAAAGGTGAGATTGATATTTTGTTCCCGCAGTACCAATCTGACCCACGACCGGTTTATGCGCTTTATACTGAAAGAGACAAGCTGCCGCTGAAAGTGCAGGTTTGCATCGACTATCTGACGCAGTATTTCGAGCAGGTTGCCGAGCAGTACAAACAGCACCGCAAAAGCTAAAAACCCGCCAGTTGGCGGGTTTTGCGTCTCGGTCAGGCGGTGCCGCCGATTGTCAGCTTATCCAGCTTGAGTGTGGGTTGCCCCACGCCTACCGGCAGGCTCTGTCCTTCTTTACCACAGACGCCAACGCCTTTATCCAGCGCCAGGTCGTTGCCGACCATCGAAATTTGCTGCATTGCCTCGATACCGGAGCCGATCAATGTCGCCCCTTTTACGGGTTTGGTCACTTTGCCCTTCTCAATCAGATAGGCTTCCGAGGTGGAGAACACAAATTTTCCGGAAGTGATATCGACCTGACCGCCGCCGAAGTTAGGGGCATATAATCCGTACTCCACGCTTTCAATGATGTCCTGCGGCGTGGATTTACCGGCAAGCATATAAGTATTTGTCATACGCGGCATCGGCAGGTGCGCATAGGATTCGCGACGACCATTACCGGTGGGATTCACCCCCATCAGACGGGCATTCAGCTTATCCTGCATATAGCCTTTCAATACGCCATTTTCGATCAGCACATTGTATTGCCCCGGCACGCCTTCATCGTCGATAGCTAACGAACCCCGCAATCCATCAATCGTGCCGTCATCGACAACGGTGCACAGATCAGAAGCGACCAGTTGGCCCATCTTGCCGCTAAAGACCGATGTACCACGGCGATTGAAATCACCTTCCAAGCCGTGACCTACGGCTTCGTGCAGCAGTACGCCCGGCCAGCCAGCGCCCAACACCACGGGTAAGGTTCCTGCAGGCGCAGCCACCGCTGACAGATTTACCAGCGCCATGCGCACGGCCTCACGAGCCCAGGCATCGGCCCGCACCTCGCCGTTCTCATCGGCCAGGAAAAAGGCATAGCCGGTACGCGCACCGCCGCCGCTTGAACCGCGCTCACGCTTGCCCTGATCTTCAACCTGGACGCTGATGGACAGACGAACCAGTGGGCGGACATCGGCGGCTAAGGTGCCGTCAGTGGCGGCAACCAGGACCTGCTCATAGACGCCAGTCAGGCTGGCATTGACTTCCTGAACGCGGGGATCGGCAGCACGTGCGACCTGGTCTACACGATGCAGAAGGGCTATTTTATCTTCACGGCTCAGGCTACCGAGCGGATCGACCGGCGCGTACAGCGAGCGGTTAACTACGGCCGACAGCGTCTGTGCCTTGCCGTTGCCTTGTTCACGCACAATGCTGCGTGCCGCTTCAGAAGATAAACGCAATGCATTCAGGGTAATTTGGTCAGCATAGGCAAAGCCGGTTTTTTCACCGCTTACGGCGCGTACGCCCACGCCCTGATCGATATGGTAGGACCCGTCTTTAATGATTTTATCTTCCAGAACCCAGGATTCATGGAAGCTGGACTGGAAATAGAGATCGGCATAGTCCAGACGACGTTCTGAAAGCTGCCCTAACAGGGAAAAAAGGTCCTGCTGATTAATGTTGTTAGCAGTTAGCAACTGCTCACTTACCAGATTCAGAGTCATCGTTTCTCACTTAATATGTGCTCGGATAATCATAGCCTGCGGCAATTATGTTACGCCGTCAAATATCACTTGTTATAGGTTTCGCGTGGTTTACGCATTACTTCATCAATTTCAGGCTTATCCAGCGGCCCGCTGATGTGATAACGCAGCACGGAAATCTTACTCCAGAGCGGCCCCAGCACCTTGCTGGCAGCAAATACCGCAGCGCCCACCACCGGATTGATGGCAAACGCAGCCGCTACGCCGACTGAGGCTGAGATTTCTGGCGTGACTATCGCTTCCATATCAATGCGGCGCTTCACCAGGTCCATATTCCCCTGCATGGCGATATCCGCTTCCAGCCCATCGACAAGCAGGTTATCCGTGCGTACGACGCCATTTTCAATCCAGGCGGTGCCGTTGATGGCGTCGAAGTAGAATCCTTTGTTAAAGGTATCGCTGAAGTCAAAACGCAGTTTGCGTAACAGCGCATCAAAGCTCAGCAGACGCAGGATCTGTCCCGCAGCGCCGGTATCCACATCACTGATTTGCCCTTTGCCAAAATGCGTTTTTAATGTGCCGCTCAGCGTTTCCGCTGCAGGCTGCCACGGTGCAGAGCGCCAGTGCAGATCATAATCAATCTTGAAAGGCGCATCCCGCAGCGGTGTATTTACGCCAAACCAGTTGGTGGCGTTATTGATGTTGCTACCTTGTAATGTGCCTTTCAATGAGGTTCGCTGGTCGTCTGGACGATTAACCCATTCGCCCTGAATATTCAGGCGCGAGGTGCCGGTGTCAACCAGTCCGTTAGTGAGTGCTAACGTACTTCCATTGGGCTGCAGTCTGGCGTTCACCCGACCATACTTCTGCCCCAACAGCCAGCATTCTGTACACTGCAGCTGTAAGGCAGGCCACTGACTAAAATCGATCCGCTCGCTCTTTTGTCCCAGCGGTGAAGTCGACGCGCCTTTTTGATCGGCCGTCGCCTTCCATTCTGGATTGTAATACAGGTAATCCAGTGCAATCTGCCACGGGGCCGAAGGTGAGGTCGTTAACTGGCCTCTCAGCTCATCGGCGTTGACCTTCACCCGGGTCTTACCACTCATTTCCTGAGTGAGAGAGGTATCAACGTTATGCCACTGTTGCCCGGCCAGAGTCACAGAAGGACTGCGCAGGATAATATTGCCCGGCAGCGTTGCGCCGCCCACCTGATGCTCACCCGTCGTCGAACGGGTTGATCCGCCGTCGCCGGTCGCGATCAATGCCGCCCAGGCTTCGCCATCCAGCGCCGGCAGGTTCAGCACCATTCCCGATCGGTCTGGCAACGTCGGTAGGGTTTTTGTATCGTTAAGCCAGATGCCCCGATCGACGCGCAGTGTGGGTTCCAGCAGCCAGCGGCTGTTGAACTTATGTCGTTCATCCACGCTACCGCTGAGATCAAAATGCGTTAAATCGCCTTTAGCATTGACGGCGATCGGCAGGCTTTCGCCCGCTTTTTTATCAAGCGGCGAAGGTAAGCGACTACTTACTTCTTTTCCGTCACCTTTCAAGGCTACGTCATAACGCGCGCCGCCCTTGTGCGGTAAGGAAACGTTCACCTCACCCTGCCAGGGAAGATGCCCGGCCAGTTGGGTGCCAATCTGAGGCGGCATTCCGGTGATTTTTGCCAGCTGCCAGTCAGCAAGCAACTTTACGTTAACGCCAAAATCATCGGGGTTTTCTTTCGTACTAAAGCTGACATTGAGTGGCTGACCAAACCAGTTAGCCTGCATCTGATCGCTTTCGAGATTGCCGTTGTCATAACGAAACTGTCCTGTCAGATGCGTCATGGTGGTGTTAAGCGGCTTGATATGCAGGCTGTTATTGTTCATCACCACATCACCGCTGGCGTGAACATCCTTACCATCCAGCGGAATATCAAGTTTGAGGTGGCCCTTGGTCAGACCTTTAATCTGTAGCTGCTCCAGCGCCGCGCCCAGCGAGGACTTAAGTGGCGTGTGCTGAAAGTATTCGCCAATTTCCTGCCCATCACCGCTGATATCGCCATTGATAATCAGCTTTTCCTTCATGTAATCAGGAATGACGGCGCTGACGTTGCGGGCATTAACCTCCCCCAGTTTTGCCAGATGAGCCTGCATCCACAAACCGTCATTGAGAAAGTTAAGATCGATATCGAGATTGCTGATATCCGGCCAACCCGGCTGGAAGCCATAGGTAGCCTTGCGTAACGGTACCCAGACCTGAAACATGCCGTCGTTGTGCTGGAAGGGGAAAAGCGCCGGATTGCCGTTGAACAGCAGCGTGGCATTGTCGACCCTGCCCCCTTTTACGGCACCGCTCAGATAGCGCGTAAGTGAATGCCCCATTAACGGCGTTGGGAAATAGCGCCAGGCATCGCCCGCGTCAGTAACGTTGATCCCGGCCAGGATATCCAGCTGAGGATGCGTATCGGTATTTTGCTGATAACGGAAATCGCCATGCGCCCAGAGTGAACGCGCCTGTACATCAAGATCCTGACCTGCCAGAGTCAGTCCGTGTTGGTCACGCAGCCAGTTCATGCTGCCAGTCACCTTCTTGATCTCTAACGGGGCCTGGAACATATCACCATAGGGCACCGTAGCCTGACCCATCGCAATCCTGGCCTGTCCGTTATTCAGGCTGCCTGCTGCCTCGCCACTTAAATGACTGATTCCCGGAACCAGTTTCCAGTACTGCCAGCTGAAATCTCGCCATTTAACCTGAAAGCGTGTCTGCTCAGGCTGCTCAACAGGAATATCCAGGGCCAGCCCGTCAATGGTGCCGCGAGGTCGCAGTGCTCGCCAGTTATCAAACAGCGCCGGTGACAAGGGCGCAAACAGCGGCACCAGGGGGGCAATATGGTCCAGCGCCAGTTGCGTCGCGCGAACCCGTACCTCAGCCTCGCTGTTGCTGCCCAGCATCTGCGTGTCCTGAGGTTGCCAGAGTAGCGAAAAATGACCAGCGGGCCAGGCGTTACCGTCTGTGCTGAGTTTGGTTTGCGGCACATTAACCACCCAGCCATTTTTGTAACGCGACAGATGGGCAGTAAGGTTATCAACGCTCAGCGTATGTGGGCCGCTTTCGCCCTGCCAGCTTGCGCCGCCCCGACTTAACAGCAGATCGCCGGCATAGACGTCGCCATCGCGCAAATTAACCCAGGCCGCCAGACTGAATCGGGCACTGTCAAGACGCGTATTATCCCGCACCCAGCGGCCCAGCCAGGGGCGCATATCAACGTCATCAGCCTGCATCCAGATACGACCATCGTTGAGTAAGCCACCGCTGTCTTTCAGGTCGAGACGGACCTGCACCACGCCGTGCTGGCCGGTAAAGCTCGACAAGCTGACTTCACCTTCAGCCCGATGCCGGGTGTTTTCATTCAGCCATGTCAGTTTCGGTATCGCCAGTTCAGCATGTTGGCCGGATGGCGTGATAAAACGAATGGTGCTGTCACGCAGGTCAAAGTGATCGAACTGGCGCAAAAACAGATCGTTAACCTGGGTGAGTTTGAAACTGTGCTTGTCATTGTCACTGGTTAACAGAGGCTGTGTGCTGTAGAGATGTAACTGCCAGAAGGTAAGATCGCGGAACTGCCAGCGCCAGTGAAGCAGTGACTGCCAGACGTCCAGTGCCACGGTGATACGCGCGATAGAGAGCGACCCCGTCTCTTTCATATCGACGTCTAAATTGCGGATTTGTAGCGTGGGCCCAAAATTCTCCCACTTGCCACGTAGCTCACTGGCTTTCACGTTGACGCCGCTGGCGTCAGAAACCCACTGAAGGACCTGACTGCGGTAGGCATCGAGATGCGGCATCGCCAGACGTAGCGCGCTGACGAGCAGCGCCACAATCACAACGACTGTCGCGAGCAGCAGTAACAGAATTCTTGGCAACTGCCTCACTCACACCTCTCCTTGTCTACCGTTAACGACGGATGGTTGCTGCTCATACCCGGCGTCCTATGACATAGCGGTATGGGTTCACATTTTACCCTAAAATGTGCAGTCAGGCATCGTCAGCCCGACCAGCCAGTATTACATCATCACCACGTCAAATTGTTCCTGGGTGTAAAGCGCTTCGACATGCACCTTTACCTGCTTGCCCACGAAAAGCTCCACTTCGGCCAGCGCATGGGACTCATCCGTTTTCAACGCTTCACCTACGGTTGGCGAAACATACACCAGGAAACGATCCGAATCATAAGCATGGTGCACGCGGACGATTTCGCGCATGATTTCATAGCACACGGTTTCAACCGTTTTCAGCGTGCCGCGCCCTTTGCACACAGGACAGTCTTCGCACAGCACGTGCTCAATGCTTTCGCGCGTGCGCTTGCGGGTCATTTCCACCAGCCCCAATGCGGAAAAACCGCTGATACCGGTCTTGACCCGATCTTTATTCAGCGCCGTTTCCAGTGAATGCAGTACGCGACGACGATGATCTTCATTACTCATATCAATGAAGTCGATGATAATAATGCCGCCAAGGTTGCGAAGCCTTAGCTGACGTGCAATGGCCTGAGTGGCTTCCACGTTGGTATTAAAGATCGTCTCATCAAGGTTTCGGTGTCCGACAAAGGCACCCGTGTTGATGTCTATTGTCGTCATCGCTTCAGTTTGATCGATGATGAGGTATCCGCCAGATTTGAGTTCAACTTTACGCTCCAGCGAGCGTTGAATCTCATTTTCAACGTCGAACAGATCGAAGATGGGCTGCTTGCCGTTGTAAAGTTCGAGCTTGCTGGCCATCTCGGGGATGTATTCGCTGGTAAACTCGTTAAGTAAATCACAGGTCAGCCGCGAGTCTACGCGAATGCGGTCAAGGGCTGCGCCGGCAAAGTCTCGCAGAATACGCTGCGCCAGCGCCAGTTCGCCATAAAGCAGGCAACGTGTCTGGTTACGTTTTTTCCGCTCGCTGACTTTGGTCCACAGACGTTTCAGAAAGGCGGCATCCTGTGCCAGCTCTTCTTCGCCAATGCCTTCGGCTGCCGTGCGAATAATAAAGCCGCCCAGATCGTCGCAGTAGTCAGCCACCACCGCTTTGAGACGCTCGCGTTCTTTTTCACTGGCAATACGTTGAGAAACCCCGACGTGCGCAGCACCAGGCATGAACACCAAATAACGGGAAGGCAATGTGATATCCGTAGTCAGGCGCGCGCCTTTTGTGCCAAGCGGGTCTTTCACTACCTGCACGACCAAATCCTGCCCCTGACGAACCAGTTCTGCGATATCGCGTACGACAAAATTTTTCTTTTCATCGCCTGCGACACATTCCGTATGCGGCATGATGTCAGAAGCATGCAGGAAAGCGGCCTTGTCCAGTCCGATATCCACAAAGGCCGCCTGCATGCCAGGCAGCACGCGACTGACGCGTCCCTTGTAGATATTGCCAACGATGCCGCGTCGGGCTTCACGCTCAATATGGATTTCCTGCAGGATGCCGCCGTCGATATAGGCGACACGCGTTTCAGCAGGCGTAACGTTAACCAGTAGTTCAGCCGTCATGTTAACCCCTTACGGCACGCAGTGACTGAAAATGGTCGATCAGCTCCGCTGTCTCAACCAAGGGCAATCCGACCACCGCGTGATAACTTCCATTGATTTTACGAACAAAGTTTCCGCCCTTCCCCTGAATGCCGTACGCGCCGGCTTTATCCATGGGTTCACCTGTTGCGATGTAATCGGTAATGTCGCGCGCGGTTAAGTTACGAAATGTCACCTCGGTTACCACCAGGCAGTCCAGCACCTGCTGACGATCGGCGAGGGCAATTGCGGTCATGACCTGATGGGTTTTCCCGGAGAGTTTACTGAGCATGGCGCTGGCATGGTCGGCATCGTGCGGTTTTTCCAGCACTTCTCCATTGAGCACGACAATGGTATCCGCGCCCAGCACCGGCAGATCGTGTTGGGCAATCAGCGTACCGGCTTTCGCTTTGTCATGCGCCAGGCGGCGGACATAAACGTCTGCCGCTTCATGGGGCTGACGCTGTTCTTCAACGTCAGTGATGATGCGCTCAAAGGTCAGACCCAGTTGGGTCAGCAGCTCACGTCGACGGGGAGACGCGGAGGCCAGATAAAGGGTTACCATAAATTTCCTTATTGAACAGCGAACTGACGGCGGATCTTTCTCATTAATAAGAATAGCCACGGCCAGAGAATCCCGTCGACAACACTGCTCCAGAAAATTTCAGGGCGGAATGAGACGTTGATCACCAAAAACTCCGCCCAGAAGACGATCACATCCATTGCTAATGACAGCACCATAACCATTAACGCCTGCTGCCACAATGCTAAGTTACGGAATAACTGGAATTTAAATGCGACCAGATAGGCGATGATGCTCAGCGCCAACGCCCGAACGCCGAGCGTCGAACCCGCGATTAAATCCATAATCGCTCCCAGCAGAAAACCACTTCCGACGTTGACACGGTGCGGTAGCGCCAGAACCCAATACACGAGAATCAGCAATAGCCATGATGGCCGGAACATATAGATCTGTTCCGGCCACGGCATGATTTGCAGAATAAAGGCCATAAGGAAGGACAGCCAGATAACCCATCGACCCTGGCTGCGATATCGACTCAATTCTGGCCTCCGCGTGAGCGCGAAGCGGAACCCTGTGCGGCGCTTTCGCTACTGCCCGAAGCCGGAGTGGTGTTCTGCGCTGAAGGCGCAGGAGGGCCCATTTCACCGGCGGGAGGCAGAACCTGCGGCATCATTTGCATCAGCCGTTCATTAGCTACCCGATGAACATCGTCAGGTGCCATCGGCATCTCGCCTTTGCGATCCGCGCCCCACAGCAGCAGCAGGTAACGCAGACGTTGCAGACCCGCGGTGGGATGCGCCTGAATGACCGTGTAGGCGCGCTGTGTGTCAACCTTGACCGATGACACAACACCCACCGGATAGCCTTCAGGGAAACGGCCACCTAAACCAGAGGTGACCAGCACGTCACCAACGCGAATGTCAGTATTGCCCGGCAGATGCTCCAGCTGCAGATCTTCCGTACAGCCATTGCCCGCTGCGATGACACGAATGTCATTGCGCAGCACCTGAATAGGCAGCGCATGTGATGCATCACAAATCAACAGAACACGGCTGGTGAACTGGCCTACGGCAATCACCTGACCGACCACACCTTTATCACTGATAACCGGCTGGCCTTCGTATACGCCATTCGCACTGCCCTTATCGATCACGACCTGATCGGTGTAAGGATCGGTGCCGGTAGAGATCACTTGGGTCACCATCTTGTGCTCGTCCTGACGCAGTGGGGAACCCAGCAGCTCGCGCAGGCGCGCGTTCTCCTGCTTATATTGCCCCAGCATGAGCAGGTCGCTGTTCTTCAGAAAAAGCTCTCGACGTAACGCTTTATTTTCCAGTTCGAGCTGCTGGCGAGAAGCCAGCGTGTCTGACACGCCATCAAGTAGCTGGCGCGGCCCGTTGGCCAGGAAGTAAAACGGACTGACCGACGTGTCCAGATAGTTGCGTATTTGAGTAAATGAACTCACGCGACTATCAGCGATGATAATGGCAATCGCCACAATCACCGCCAGAAATAGACGCAATTGCAGAGAAGGCCCTCTGCTAAAAATCGGCTTCATATAATCTGCGTGTTCCTCGACTACAAGGTAAGAAAGTACGGGCGGGCCGCACTTTCCTGGGCTGGTCACATCATACCGATGCACGCAGCGCCGGTTTACACGCTACTCCCTGCGCACTGTTACAACGATTCCAGCCGGTTGAGGCAATTATTCTTCGCTGAATAAATCGCCGCCATGCATGTCGATCATTTCCAACGCTTTACCGCCACCGCGAGCCACGCAGGTCAGGGGATCTTCCGCGACGACCACAGGAATACCGGTTTCTTCCATCAGCAGGCGATCCAGGTTACGCAGCAGCGCACCACCACCGGTCAGTACCATACCGCGCTCGGAGATATCAGATGCCAGCTCCGGCGGGCACTGTTCCAGCGCAACCATGACTGCACTGACGATACCGGTCAGAGGCTCTTGCAGGGCTTCAAGAATCTCGTTGGAATTAAGTGTAAAGCCGCGTGGCACACCTTCCGCCAGGTTACGTCCACGCACTTCAATTTCGCGCACTTCATCGCCCGGATAAGCCGAGCCGATCTCATGCTTGATGCGTTCTGCCGTGGCTTCACCAATCAGTGAACCATAGTTACGGCGCACATAATTAATAATGGCTTCGTCGAAACGATCACCGCCGATACGGACGGATGACGAGTACACGACGCCGTTCAGGGAAATAACGGCGACTTCAGTGGTACCACCACCGATATCGACGACCATAGAACCCGTTGCTTCGGAAACCGGTAGGCCAGCACCAATCGCGGCCGCCATCGGCTCTTCAATCAGGAAAACTTCGCGGGCGCCAGCGCCCTGGGCCGATTCGCGAATCGCACGACGTTCAACCTGGGTAGCGCCAACTGGCACACAGACCAGCACGCGCGGGCTTGGACGCATAAAGCTGTTGCTGTGAACCTGCTTAATGAAGTGCTGCAGCATTTTTTCCGTCACAAAGAAATCGGCGATAACGCCATCTTTCATTGGACGAATAGCTGCGATATTGCCTGGCGTACGGCCAAGCATCTGTTTGGCGTCATGACCTACTGCCGCCACGCTTTTTGGTGAACCGGCACGATCCTGGCGAATAGCAACCACGGAAGGCTCGTTCAGCACGATGCCTTGTCCTTTTACATAAATCAGGGTGTTCGCGGTACCCAGGTCAATGGACAAGTCATTTGAAAACATGCCACGAAATTTTTTAAACATACTAAAGGATAATCCTGCAAGCTGGAGGCGGAAAATAAAATCCGCTTACTTTACCAACCACACGAAGCTGCCACAAGGCGCAAAAACGTTCTGCTTCGGTGAAAAATTAGACTGCATTCGCTTTACATCATTTATGCCTGTTACGCACACGAGCGGAACAGCGATACCACGGCATCAGAGCGGCATGTTAAAGAATTTTCTTAACTTTACTCCGACATAAAATCTAACATTTCAGGCGCATTATTCTGCCTGTTTATTGTCACATATTCACCAAAAGCGCAGGCGATAACCCTGAAACCGGTCAAACGATTAAAAACGGTAACGTTGGGAGTACTTTTTTACGTTACTGTTAACCGGTTGTGAAGGTGAAAAAAAGTCACCCTGACCACCTTCTACACCTAACCCGACCAAAGTCTGCCACTCTGCGTGCGTTCGCACACCAGTCGCATACAGCTGCGTCCCGGTGGGTTTGCAAACATCCAGTAAGCTTCGCACGAACAGCTGGTTTTCTGTACGTCGCTCAATATTACGTACTAAACCCGCATCCAGCTTGATCAACTCAACCGGTAATTGCCGGATATAGGCACTGCTGACCACCGTCAAACCCGCCTGATTAACGGCGATGCGACAACCGAACGCCTGCAATGCGTGAAATACGGGAATCAAATCGCTGATGTGTTGACAGACGTCCCCTTCTGCAAGTTCAAATAAAAATCGCTTTCTTTGACTTTTTGGGCACTGCAGCAACATCGTGTACAACCAGGCAATAAAGGGACGTTTCAGCAACGACTCAATGTTAACGGGGATCGCCAGCGTCTCTTCCGGCCACAATTCAGAGAGTGCGGCAACGCGTAATACCATCTGCCGGTCCCAGTTCTCAGCCATACCGAGCTGCTGAACCAGGGGCATATATTCTGCCGACAGGACCTCTTTATCCCCGTCAAAAATGCGCGTGAGCAGAACGCGATGCCGCACCTTACCCTCTCTGTCCACGGCGGGCTTTTGATATAACCGGGGGCCGCCGCGACTTAAGGTATTTTCCAGCAGAGTACGCCAGCGAACGCTGCCGCGCCCGGCATCCAGGGGATTTCCTGCGCCATTGGACCAGTTGTTTCCGCCCGACAGGGTTGCCCGACGCGTGGCCATTTCAACGTTTTCCATGACCTGGGGCACCGTCTGTCCGCTGTGCCAGGCGCTGATACCAATGTGGATAAAATCGTCCCGGTTGACCATGCGCATAGGCGGCAGGGCATCGACCGCATTGATGAGGTGATCGGCGATGCTGTTAGCCTCTTTCAGGCTGCGGTGCGGCAGTAAGACCGCAAAATCGCTGCGAAAATAGCGGGCCAGAAGTGCGCCGGGGTAACGCATGACAAAGGTCGACAACATATTCACGACATTGAAGAGATACTCTTCGACCAGCACGGGCCCCAGTGAATCATCATGTGTATCAAGTTCAGGAAAACGGATCATCATGACCACGCCATGCGTGCCAACATCTTCCTGATCTTCAAGCAGCGTTGCCAGCTGACTGTCGAAGAAAAGGCGATTATTCAGCCCCGTCCGCCCGTCCTGTGCAGCGAAGGTACGAATTAAGGTATCAATGCGCACACGCTGCTCACCGGCTTCCTGTAAATCGGAGAGCAAGACGTCAATTGCCCGGCTGGCTTTGGGCGGCCACTCATCAGCATGCTTCTGGCGATAAAGCTGGCGCGCGCCGCTGAGAATTGATGCCGACCGGCTCTCCAACTGTTCCATTCCGCGCCATTGTCTTACCAGCCAGCGATGGGTGATGAACAGCGTCACCGCCATAATCAGCACCACCAGCATCAGGGCGGCAAGCGTATAGGTGGTGGGAATAGATCGTAGCCAGGTTTGTGCCGGGTCAAGTATCGTCAATTGCAAACGCATACCCGGCTGATGCATCAGCGCAATGTCAAAGTGGATGTAGCGGTTTTTTTGATGTTGCAGCATCTGGTTTTCGTGGCGGGAAAGCGTAAAAACATTCTGCCGGCCATTGTATAAAGATAATTGCTCAGCGTTGATGACGGGTAAGACCGGCGCAAGCCAGGCTTCTAACGCATCGGGCGGCTGTTTTAGCAAGACTTTATCCACTTCCGTTGCCAAAACCTGTACGCGATTTTCAACGCGTTGATGCGTGAGCCAGAAAACGCTAAAAGCACAGCCCACCAGCATTAAAACCATTGCCAGTACGCTAATAAATGTAATAAATGCAGAAAGTTTGGTAGTTAATCGCATCCCTGTGCCTGTTTCACTACGGTTGTAGCCGAATCACGCCGCCCCTCTGCCCGTCCGCCGGGAGAAATTTTGAGAAAAATAACACAAATTGTTCCCGGCGGCAGCGAGGTCGTGCATGAAGCCGAAGTATACCGTTGAGAAAGGTCCAGAGCGCTTAATTATCCTTTTTTCAGCGCATTCTCATTGGAAGGGTTTACCAGGAAATTTCACATTTTTGCGGCAAAATTCGCCAGCTTAAGTAATAGTCATCATGCTGATGATGAAAATCGAGCCGGAGAAGAGACGATGACGCTGAAAAAACGCCTGACTGAAGCTGATGTAACGCCAGAAAACATCTTTAATATGAATCGTCGTCGCGTGCTTCAGACCCTGGGTCTGGGCGCTGCCGCTATCAGCATTCCCGGCATGGCCAACGCCGATATTCTGAGTTGGTTTAAAGGCAATGACCGCCCACCCGCGCCCGCAGGCCGCCCTCTGGACTTTACCAAACCTGCACAATACCAGGCTAACCTGCCGTTGACGCCTGCAGACAAGGTTTCGGGCTATAACAATTTCTATGAGTTTGGCCTTGATAAAGCCGATCCGGCCGCCAATGCGGGGACGCTAAAGACCGATCCCTGGAAGCTGACGATTGAAGGCGAAGTGGCAAAGCCCATCACATTAGATATGGATGATATCTTCAAACGCTTTGCCATGGAGCAGCGTATCTATCGGATGCGATGCGTTGAAGCCTGGTCGATGGTGGTGCCCTGGATAGGTTTCGAACTCAATAGACTCCTGAAGCTGGCAGAACCCACCAGCAAAGCGCGTTTTGTCGCTTTCCAGACGCTTTATGCTCCCGATCAGATGCCTGGTCAAAAAGATCGCTTTATCGGCGGCGGGCTAAATTACCCTTATGTAGAAGGTTTACGTCTGGATGAAGCCATGCATCCCCTCACGATTCTGACGACAGGCGTTTACGGTAAAGCGCTGCCCCCGCAGAATGGTGCCCCGATTCGCCTGACGGTCCCGTGGAAATATGGCTTCAAGGGCATCAAGTCCATTGTGAAAATCACGCTGACGCATGATCAGCCACCGACGACCTGGAACCAGATTGCCGATAACGAGTACGGCTTCTATGCCAACGTTAATCCGCATGTTAATCATCCACGCTGGTCGCAGGCGACCGAGCGTTTTATTGGTCCGGGCAGCAGCTTTAATGTGGATCGTCAGCCAACATTACTCTTCAACGGTTATGCCGATCAGGTCGCGTCGCTGTATCGCGGTATGGATTTGCGGGAGAATTATTGAGTGCGCCTGACAATAAAGCAGATCGGCTGGCTTAAAGTCCTGCTACATCTGGCGGCTTTCTTACCGCTGGTTTACTTGATTATGGCCGCTATGCAGGGCGGTCTTAGCGCCGATCCCGCCAAAGATATCCAGCATTTTACCGGCCGTATGGCGCTGAAACTGCTACTGGCGACGCTGCTTGTCTCGCCGTTAACGCGCATCGCCAAACAGCCTTTACTCATTCGCACCCGACGGCTGCTGGGGATCTGGACTTTTTTCTGGGCCAGCCTGCATTTAACCAGCTACTACCTGCTGGAACTGGGCATTAACAACCTTGGTCTGCTCGGTAGCGAACTGATTTCACGCCCCTATCTCACGCTGGGAATTATTTGCTGGTTTATTCTGCTGGCGCTGGCGGTGACCTCTTTTCAACGCATGCAGCGAAAACTGGGCAGACGCTGGCAAACCTTGCACAACGCGATTTATCTGGTCGCGATTTTGGCCCCAATTCACTACATATGGTCGGTAAAAATCCTTTCTCCCCAGCCTGTCATCTACGCGCTTTTCGCCCTGATCCTGTTAGCCTGGCGCTATAAAAAGTTCATTAAATGGTGGCCGCGTTAGCCTCTGCGCTTCTCCTAACGTCTGCGAAAAATGGGGTCCACAGGCCGCACCCGATCAACTTCGCAGATAAGACCAGTATTTTGCTGCGAAATGCCACGAAACGGATATAATGCCCGGCTTTATTGCGATATGACGCTTCTTTTTTACTGTGACGGGTGACAAATGGAAAGCGGCAAGGTATTTTACGCGATGCCTCAATGATTGCGGGAGATGGCAGCAAGATGGCCGACAAATTACATATTCTGCTTTTGAACGGTCCCAACCTTAATCTGTTAGGGACGCGCGAGCCTGAAAAATACGGGGATGTCACCCTGGATCAGATCGTTTCCGATTTGAGCCATCAGGCAGACCAGCTGAATGTAAGATTAAGCCATATGCAATCCAATGCTGAATTTCAGCTTATTGATCGCATTCATGAGGCAAAAGGCAATGTGGATTATATCCTTATCAATCCTGCTGCGTTTACGCATACCAGCGTAGCATTACGTGATGCGCTGCTAGCGGTGAATATTCCCTTTATCGAAGTTCACCTGTCAAATGTGCACGGTCGCGAGCCTTTTCGCCATCACTCCTATTTTTCTGATGTCTCTGCTGGCGTCATTTGTGGGCTTGGCGCTGACGGTTACTCGTGGGCATTGCAAACGGCAGTAAAGCGCCTGTCTCATACTAATTAATCAAACTGAGTACGGAACCCCATTCATGGATATTCGTAAAATTAAAAAACTGATCGAACTGGTTGAAGAATCTGGCATTTCTGAGCTGGAAATCTCCGAAGGCGAAGAGTCTGTTCGCATCAGTCGCGCACCTGCAAATACCGGTTACCCAATGATGCAACAGGCTTATGCCGCGCCGGTTGCTCAACAGCCTGCTCTGGCGACAGCCGTTGCACCTGTTGCCGCCGTTGCAGAAGCCGCGCCTGCTGAGATCAGCGGCCACATCGTACGTTCACCAATGGTAGGAACCTTCTATCGCACACCAAGCCCGGATGCAAAAGCGTTCGTGGAAGTGGGTCAGAAAGTCAATGCAGGTGACACGCTGTGCATCGTTGAAGCCATGAAAATGATGAACCAGATTGAAGCGGATAAGTCTGGCGTTGTTAAAGCCATTCTGGTGGAAAGTGGTCAGCCGGTAGAATTTGACGAGCCACTTGTTGTCATCGAATAACGGGGCGAACCATGCTGGATAAAATTGTTATTGCTAACCGCGGTGAGATTGCGCTGCGCATTCTGCGTGCCTGTAAAGAACTGGGCATCAAGACTGTCGCGGTCCATTCAAGCGCGGATCGTGACCTGAAGCACGTGCTGCTGGCAGACGAAACGGTTTGCATCGGCCCGGCGCAGTCGGTCAAAAGTTACCTCAACATCCCGGCGCTGATTTCTGCCGCTGAGATCACCGGCGCGGTGGCGATTCACCCCGGCTACGGCTTCCTTTCTGAGAACGCCGATTTTGCTGAGCAGGTTGAGCGCTCTGGCTTTATCTTCGTCGGTCCGAAAGCCGATACCATTCGCCTGATGGGCGATAAAGTGTCCGCGATTACCGCGATGAAGAAAGCGGGCGTTCCTACCGTCCCCGGCTCCGATGGCTCGCTCACCGATGACATGGAAAAAAACCGTGCCTTCGCCAAGCGCATCGGCTATCCGGTTATTATCAAAGCCTCTGGCGGCGGCGGCGGTCGCGGCATGCGCGTTGTGCGTAGCGATAAAGATCTGGAACAATCCATCAACATGACGAAAGCGGAAGCCAAAGCGGCTTTCAACAACGACATGGTTTACATGGAAAAGTATCTGGAGAATCCACGCCATATCGAGATTCAGGTACTGGCCGACGGCCAGGGCAATGCCATTTATCTGGGCGAACGCGACTGTTCAATGCAGCGTCGTCACCAGAAGGTCGTGGAAGAAGCGCCAGCACCGGGGATCACGCCAGAATTG
Source organism: Pantoea sp. V106_11 (assembly GCF_029967885.1). Lineage (NCBI taxonomy): Bacteria > Pseudomonadati > Pseudomonadota > Gammaproteobacteria > Enterobacterales > Erwiniaceae > Pantoea > Pantoea sp. V106_11. The sequence goes on along the minus strand of NZ_JASCAK010000003.1, from coordinate 10,063 downwards.
CGTTCCTTCATCGGTGAGCGTTGCACCCGAGCCTGTATTGACATTGGCTATCGCGGGGCAGGTACGTTTGAATTCCTGTATGAAAACGGCGAGTTCTATTTCATTGAAATGAACACCCGTATCCAGGTTGAGCATCCGGTTACCGAGATGATCACCGGCGTTGACCTGATTAAAGAGCAACTGCGTATTGCTGCGGGTCAGCCGCTGTCAATCAAGCAGGAAGACGTGATTATTCGCGGTCATGCGGTCGAGTGCCGTATCAACGCGGAAGATCCGGTTAGCTTCCTGCCAAGCCCGGGCAAAATCACCCGCTTCCATGCGCCGGGTGGTTTTGGCGTGCGTTGGGAATCTCATATTTATGCCGGTTACAGCGTACCGCCTTATTATGACTCCATGATTGGCAAGTTAATCACCTACGGTGAAACCCGCGATATCGCCATTGCACGTATGAAAAATGCCCTGGCGGAGCTGATTATCGACGGTATCAAAACCAACATCGAACTGCAGATGAAAATCATGTCCGATGAGAACTTCCAGCAGGGTGGAACCAATATCCACTATCTGGAGAAAAAGCTTGGCCTGCACGAGAAGTAATCGCCACGCTGAGTCAGTCTGAGGCCGGATATTCCGGCCTTTTTCTTTTCCCGCTGGCGTTGAGGTCACACTATGGACGCGCGTTATTTACAGGCTCATAAAGAAGCTCGCTGGTCACTCTATCTGACGCTGGCCTGGTTAGCCGTCTGGGGCGGTTCTGCCTGGTTAGGGGGAAATGCCACTGGCCTGACCGGCTTACCTCGCTGGTTTGAGCTCTCCTGTCTTTTTGCCCCCCTGCTGTTCATTTTTTTATGCTGGATGATGGTGCGTAAGATCTTCCGGAATATGTCGCTGGAGGATGAAAATGAATACTGAAATCATTCTTCCACTGCTGGCTTATCTGGCTGTTATCGCGGGCCTTTCCGTCTTTGCGATGCGAAAACAACGCCAGGGAAATTTCCTGACTGAGTATTTCCTGGGCAGCCGCTCAATGGGCGGATTTGTCCTGGCAATGACCATTACGACCACCTATATCAGTGCGAGCTCGTTTATCGGCGGGCCGGGTGCAGCCTATAAGTATGGCCTGGGCTGGGTGCTGCTGGCTATGGTACAGGTGCCTGCTGTCTGGCTGTCGTTAGGCGTGCTGGGTAAAAAGTTTGCCATTCTGGCGCGCAAGCACAACGCCGTGACCCTTAACGATATGCTCTATGCACGCTATGGCAGTACGCTGCTGGTCTGGTTAGCCAGCCTGAGCCTGCTGGTTGCCTTCGTGGGCGCGATGGCCGTGCAGTTTATTGGTGGCGCGCGTCTGCTGGAAACCGCTGCCGGGATCCCTTACGACACCGGCCTGTTGATCTTTGGCGGCACAATAGCGCTTTATACGGCCTTCGGCGGCTTCCGCGCCAGTGTGCTGAATGATGCGATGCAGGGCGTGGTGATGCTGATAGGCACGTTTTTACTGCTGTTTGCCGTTATTCACCACGCTGGCGGTATTCACTCGGCCGTCGATAAACTGCACGCCATCGATCCCAAGCTGCTGTCGCCGGAGGGACCGGGCGATATTATTACGCCCACGTTCCTGAGCTCGTTTATCGTGCTGGTCTGCTTTGGCGTCATCGGCCTGCCGCACACCGCCGTTCGCTGTATCTCTTACAAGGACAGTAAAGCGGTACACCGGGCTATTGTGCTTGGCACCATTGTTGTTGTGCTCCTGATGCTGGGAATGCATCTGGCCGGGGCGCTCGGACGCGCGGTATTACCTGACCTGACCGTGCCGGACAGCGTTATCCCTACGCTGATGATCACCGTGCTACCACCACTGGCTGCCGGGCTGTTTTTAGCCGCGCCGATGGCGGCGATCATGTCCACTATCAATGCCCAGTTGCTGCAGGCCTCCGCTACGCTGGTGAAAGATCTCTACCTGCGCCTTGCACCGCAGCAAATCGATAATGAGCCGCGGTTGCGAATATTATCGGGAACGGTGACCTTTTTGCTGGGTGTCATACTGCTGTTTGTCGCCTGGCATCCGCCAGACATGATTATCTGGCTCAACCTGCTGGCTTTTGGTGGTCTGGAAGCCGTGTTCTTATGGCCGCTGGTGCTGGGTTTATATTGGGAGCGCGCTAATGCCGCCGGCGCTGTCAGCGGCATGGTGGTGGGCGGAGGATGTTATGCCGTTCTGGCAACCTTTGGTCTGCAACTATGGGGTTTTCATCCCATTGTGCCGTCATTAATGTTAAGTCTGCTGGCGTTCCTGGTCGGCAACCTGTTTGGGCGCTTACCGCATGCGGTTGATGCACCACAACACTGAATTAAGAGAGACGTTATGCCTTGGATTCAAATCAAAATTAACAGTTCTGGCGCAAACGCGGAAGGACTGAGCGACGCGCTAATGGAAGTCGGTGCCGTGTCTGTGACCTTTCAGGACACAAACGATACGCCGGTATATGAACCTATGCCGGGTGAAACGCGTTTATGGGGTGATACCGACGTTATCGGATTGTTCGACGCTGAAAGCGACATGGATGGCGTGATTGCGGAACTGTCTCAACATCCGCTGCTCGGCGAGAATTTCCGTCACAAGATCGAGCAGATCGAAGACAAAGACTGGGAACGTGAATGGATGGAAAACTTCCATCCTATGCGGTTCGGTGAGCGTTTGTGGATCTGTCCAAGCTGGCGCGATGTACCCGACCCCGATGCCGTCAATGTGATGCTCGATCCCGGCCTGGCGTTCGGAACCGGCACGCACCCCACCACTTCACTGTGCCTGACGTGGCTCGACGGCCTGGATCTCGCGGGTAAAACCGTGATCGATTTTGGCTGCGGTTCAGGGATCCTGGCAATTGCGGCGCTTAAACTTGGGGCGGAGCAGGCTATTGGTATTGATATTGATCCCCAGGCGATCCAGGCCAGCCGCGACAACGCCGAGCGCAATGGGGTGGCCGATCGTTTATCCCTGTATCTGCCGCATCAGCAGCCGGAAAACCTGCAGGCTGATGTCGTGGTCGCGAATATCCTGGCCGGGCCGCTCCGCGAGCTGGCACCGCTTATTGGTGTCCTGCCTAAATCTGGCGGGCATCTTGGTTTGTCAGGCGTACTGGAGAGCCAGGCTGAAAGCGTCTGTGAAGCTTACAGGACGCATTTTGCGCTCGATCCCGTTGCAGTCAAGGAAGAGTGGTGTCGTATTACAGGCGTTAAAACCGCTTAGCCTTTCAGGCATTGCAGGTACCAACAGCAGCCCTGGCGGATCGGCAGGGCTGTTAAACATTCGTTACTGTCCGTTCAGTGTTTCACCCAGAGCCGCGATTGCAATCGGCTGAGGCTAAACCCTCCTGTGGCGCAGTCTTTGTGGTTGATAAAACCGCTGCTTGTATCGTTAATCACGGTATGTGACGTTTTTTATCTGGTGAATACCGAATCTTCGTCGGAAAAACCTTTGTTCACAAAATAAACACAAACACTTAATCTACTGATTTATCTTGTTATTTATCCTTATCAACAGGGTCCGGGCAGGATAAAAGCGGTTTTCTTGTGAATTGTTCAAAGTTTGGCCTTTCATCTTCATAAAAAAATGCGTAATATACGCCGCCTTGCAGACACAGTATGGCATTACGACTTCATGCGCATTGGAAACCTCCAGCTGAGAAATCGACTGATTGCAGCGCCGATGGCCGGTATTACCGACAGGCCTTTCAGAACGCTTTGTCACGAGATGGGTGCAGGAATGGCGGTTTCTGAGATGTTGTCATCAAATCCCGAAGTCTGGGCCAGTGACAAATCTCGTTTACGCATGGTGCACAGTGATGAACCCGGCATTCGTGCCGTCCAGATTGCAGGCTGTGATCCCAGTGAGATGGCCCAGGCTGCACGTATTAATGTTGATGCTGGTGCACAGGTTATTGATATTAATATGGGTTGCCCGGCGAAAAAGGTGAACCGCAAAATGGCGGGCTCCGCCTTACTGCAGTATCCCTCAGTAGTAGAGTCAATTCTCTCTGCCGTGGTAAATGCTGTTGATGTCCCGGTAACACTGAAAATCCGTACCGGATGGGATCCAGAAAACAGAAACTGTGTCGCGATTGCCCAATTGGCTGAACGCTGTGGCATTCAGGCTTTGACGATACATGGCCGCACTCGTGCCTGCCTGTTCAACGGAGACGCTGAATACGACAGTATTCGGACAGTTAAGCAGAGTGTTTCTATTCCGATTATCGCGAATGGAGACATAACTGACCCGCATAAAGCCAGAGCAGTGCTCGACTACACCGGAGCCGATGCTCTGATGATAGGACGTGCTGCTCAGGGAAGACCGTGGATCTTCCGGGAAATCCAGCATTATCTGGACACTGGGGAGCTGCTTGCCCCGCTGCCACTGGCAGAGGTCAAGCGTTTGCTTGTTTCGCATATACGTGAGCTGCACGACTTTTACGGTTCAGGCAAGGGATACCGTATAGCGCGAAAGCACGTCTCCTGGTATCTCCAGGAACATGCCCCAAATGACCAGTTTCGGCGCACATTCAACGCCATTGAGGATGCCAGCGAACAGCTGGAGGCGTTGGAGGCATACTTCGAAAATCTTGCGTAACGAAATAAAGAGCTGAAAGAACTATGTTCGAACAACGCGTAAATTCTGACGTACTGACCGTTTCTACCGTTAACTCACAGGATCAGGTAACTCAAAAACCTTTGCGTGATTCGGTTAAACAGGCACTGAAGAACTATTTTGCTCAACTGAATGGTCAGGATGTTAGTGACCTGTATGAGCTGGTTTTGGCTGAAGTCGAGCAGCCTCTGTTGGACATGGTGATGCAGTATACCCGTGGCAACCAGACCCGTGCTGCCCTGATGATGGGTATCAACCGCGGTACGCTGCGTAAGAAACTGAAAAAATACGGCATGAACTGATTCAGGTTCAGGCCGTTAATCTCGCCAGCCTCAGGGCTGGCGTTTTTATTTGTGCCCTGACACACAAATTGTTTTAAAACTTGTGAAACAGTTGCGTCAAATATGGTAACTGTAGTTGCAGTCGCCAGCGTGATTTTTAACGGGCTGCCTTTTTCATATCGTCCTCATTTCCAACCCTGTCTTTTCCCGTTTCCTGCCTCTCAGCCCCGCTATAGCGGCCTTGTGTGAGCCTGCTTTACTTTTTTCGCAACGAGCACCCTGCTTGCAGTCAGCGCATGCAACGCTGCTCACAATGTTGCTAAATAGTGAAACATTTTGCACTAAATGTGATCCCTACGACTCGAAATGCTTCCTTTTGGTGCGTCATATTAACGCAGCCTTCCAGATAATTCAGATTATTACCCGATCTTTCAGGTGACTTCAGGATTCTGCAAACCTGGCACTGGCTTTGCAAAGTCGTGGGGGGCCGTTCGCCACAGACAGGACGCACAATAAAGTGCGCAATACATAACAACACAACATGACATGCCACACAGGATGCTTTATGAAAAAGATGATGCTCTCTACTCTGGTTGCTGCGGCTTCTCTGCTTGCCGTTGCTCAGCAGGCCCATGCAGGCCCTACACTCGATGCGATTAAAAAGAAAGGCTTCATTCAGTGTGGGATCAGCGATGGCCTGCCGGGGTTCTCTTATGCGGATGCCAGCGGCAAATTTACCGGCCTTGATGTGGATATCTGTCGTGCTGCCGCGGCCGCCGTATTTGGCGACGCCACAAAAGTGAAGTACACCCCGCTGACGGCAAAAGAGCGTTTTACCGCGCTGCAGTCCGGCGAAGTCGATGTGCTTTCTCGCAACACCACCTGGACTTCATCACGTGACGGCGGCATGGGCTTCATGTTTACCGGCGTCAACTACTACGACGGCATTGGCTTCCTGACTCACAAGAAAGCGGGTCTGAAGAGCGCGAAAGAACTCGACGGTGCGACCGTCTGTATTCAGGCGGGCACCGATACCGAGCTGAACGTCGCTGACTTCTTCAAAGCCAACAAAATGCAGTACACGCCGGTCACCTTCGATCGCTCTGATGAATCCGCTAAGGCACTGGACAGCGGTCGTTGCGATACGCTGGCATCTGACCAGTCTCAGCTGTACGCCCTGCGCATTAAATTAGGTAAGCCAGACGACTTTATCGTCTTGCCTGAAGTGATTTCTAAAGAACCACTGGGGCCGCTTGTACGTCGCGGTGATGATGACTGGTTCACCATTGTTAAGTGGTCGCTTTTCGCCATGCTGAACGCCGAAGAGATGGGCATCAACTCCAAAAACGTTGATGAAATGACGGCTAAACCGGCAACACCTGATATGGCTCACCTGCTGGGCGCTGAAGGTGATTTCGGCAAAGACCTGAAGCTGGATAACAAATGGGCTTACAACATCATTAAACAGGTAGGTAACTATCAGGAAAGTTTTGATCGCAACGTCGGTAAAGACAGCCCGTTAAAAATCGCTCGTGGCCAGAATGCACTCTGGAATCAGGGCGGTATTCAGTACGCGCCACCGGTACGTTAATCGCGCCTCAACCCGTCGGGCACCGTTTTCTACGGTGCCCCAGCAAAGCTTTTGTTATTGAGGTTTAAACATGTCACAACGCCCAACCGTGAAAAGGGATTTTTCGTTCGGTAATCCCACGGTTCGAGCCTGGCTTTACCAGATAGTTGCGATCATTATTGTAGTTGCTGTGGTGGGCTACCTTATCCACAACACCGTTATCAATCTCGCTAATCGCGGTATTACTTCCGGGTTTGGTTTTCTGGAGCGCAATGCGGGTTTCGGCATTGTTCAGCATCTTATTGACTACACTGAGGGTGACACCTACGCACGCGTCTTTCTGGTCGGGCTGACCAATACGTTACTGGTTTCGGCACTCTGTATTGTTTTTGCATCTGTTCTGGGTTTTTTTATCGGACTGGCACGCCTGTCAGATAACTGGTTACTGCGTAAAATCGCCAATATCTATATTGAAACTTTCCGCAATATTCCTCCCTTACTCCAGATCTTCTTTTGGTATTTTGCGGTATTACGTAACCTGCCCGGCCCCCGTCAGGCGCTCAATGCTTTCGATCTGGCCTTCGTCAGCAACCGTGGCCTGTATGTGCCCTGGCCGACCTATGCACCGGGAAGCTGGCCATTTGTTTTTGCCCTCGTTTTGGCTGTTGTCGCGAGTTACGCCCTGTTCCGCTTCAACCGTCAGCATCAGCTTAAAACCGGTCAATTTCGTCGCACCTGGCCTGTCGCCATTTTGATGTTGTTACTCTTTCCCTTCATTGCACATCTGGGCTTTGGCGCAGCCATGCATTGGGACATTCCTGAGTTACGCGGCTTTAACTTTAGGGGCGGTTTCGTCATGATTCCTGAGCTGGCGGCACTGACGCTGGCGCTGTCGATTTATACCTCCTCGTTTATTGCGGAAGTCATTCGATCAGGTATTCAGGCTGTGCCCTATGGGCAGCATGAGGCGGCCCGCTCGCTGGGATTACCCAATCCGGTCACCTTGCGTCAGGTTATTATCCCTCAGGCGATGCGCGTGATCATTCCTCCCCTTACCAGCCAGTATCTGAATATTGTGAAGAACTCTTCTCTGGCTGCGGCAATTGGCTATCCCGATATGGTGTCGTTGTTTGCCGGAACGGTCCTGAATCAGACCGGCCAGGCCATCGAAACCATTGCTATCACCATGAGCGTCTATCTGATTATCAGCCTGCTAATTTCAATGTTGATGAACTTCTACAACCGCAAAATCGCGCTGGTTGAGCGTTAAGAGAACGGGATAACTATGTCTGTCACTACACACGAAACACCGCAGATAGCCTCATCACCGCTGAGCCGGGCCTGGCTGTGGGCGCGCAAAAATCTGTTTTCAGGGTGGTTTAATACCTGTCTGACGCTGCTTTGCATCTGGCTTATCTGGCATGTGATTCCACCTGCTCTGAACTGGCTGATCTTCGATGCAAACTGGTTCGGCACAACACGCGCAGACTGTACGAAAGAGGGGGCATGTTGGGTCTTTATTCATGCCCGCTTTGGCCAGTTTATGTATGGGCTTTATCCACATGAACTGCGCTGGCGCATCAACCTGGCGCTGGTCATTGGGCTGGCATCCATTGTGCCGATGTTTATTAAACGGCTGCCTTACCGTGGACGCTACATTGCCGCATGGGCAGTATGCTATCCCCTTGTTGTCTGGTTTCTGTTGTATGGCGGTTTCTTAGGGCTGGACCGGGTGGAAACCCGTCAATGGGGTGGGCTTACACTGACGCTGATCATTGCATCCGTTGGTATCGCTGGCGCCTTACCGCTGGGGATTTTACTGGCGCTGGGACGACGCTCCCGGATGCCGGTGGTGCGAACGCTGTCAGTGATTTTTATTGAGTTCTGGCGCGGCGTGCCGCTGATAACCGTTCTGTTTATGTCTTCGGTCATGTTGCCGTTGTTTATGGCAGAAGGAACGACCATCGACAAACTGGTGCGTGCACTGGTTGGCGTGATCTTGTTCCAGTCGGCTTATGTGGCAGAGGTGGTACGTGGTGGACTGCAAGCCTTGCCTAAGGGGCAGTATGAAGCTGCTGAATCGCTGGCTTTGGGATACTGGAAGACGCAAATGCTGGTCATCCTTCCGCAGGCCTTAAAGCTGACTATTCCAGGACTGGTGAATACCATTATCGCGTTATTCAAAGATACCAGCCTGGTCATCATTATTGGTTTATTCGATCTGTTTAGTAGCGTGCAGCAGGCTACCGTCGATCCCGCCTGGCTAGGCATGTCTACTGAAGGCTATGTCTTTGCCGCGCTGGTCTACTGGATTTTCTGTTTTAGCATGTCGCGTTACAGCCAGTATCTGGAAAAACGTTTTCACACCGGGCGCAAATCGCACTGAGGTTTCTATGACACAAATAATAACTGATTCAACCAATGCGATGATTTCGCTGGAAAATGTGAACAAGTGGTACGGGCAATTCCATGTGCTGAAAGATATTAATCTTCAGGTTAAACCCCAGGAACGTATCGTCTTGTGTGGTCCATCAGGTTCAGGCAAATCCACCACAATTCGCTGCATCAACCATCTTGAAGAACACCAGAAGGGCCGTATTGTGGTTGATGGTATTCATTTGAATGATGATGTGCGCAACATTGAGCGGGTCCGTACCGAGGTCGGTATGGTGTTTCAACATTTTAACCTTTTCCCTCATCTTACCGTTTTGCAGAACTGCACGCTGGCGCCCATGTGGGTGCGTAAAATTGCCAAAAAGGAAGCCGAAGAGCTTGCTATGCACTACCTCAAGCGTGTTCGTATTGAAGAACATGCGCATAAGTTTCCCGGCCAGCTTTCTGGGGGACAGCAGCAGCGCGTAGCTATCGCACGTTCGCTATGCATGAAGCCTAAAATCATGCTGTTTGATGAGCCGACCTCTGCTCTGGATCCAGAGATGGTGAAGGAAGTGCTCGATACGATGATTGGACTGGCCGAAGATGGTATGACAATGCTTTGTGTGACGCACGAAATGGGCTTTGCCCGTACGGTAGCCGACAGAGTGATCTTTATGGATCGCGGTGAGATCGTGGAAGTCGCTCCTCCGCAGGAGTTTTTTGCTAATCCTCGGTCAGAGCGTACCCGCGCTTTCCTGTCCCAGGTTATCCACTAACCCCTCTTATCTCTCCCCGCATCTTCGTCTACGACGGAGGTGCGGTTTCCCCCCATGACGCTCAGCATAATATTCTTCTGCTACGCGAATAATCGCACTGCGTTAACTGTGGTTGCACAACGCCTCAGCTGCCAGCGTTGCTTATAATCGCGTTTCATTACGCTAACAACCCTGTTTGAGCTCAGTTGCCCGGTTTTTAGCCGGCGTTTTATTGATATGGAAAGGAGCATTCGAAAGTTTTCAGTGCCCAAAGGGGGCCTTCCGCGCGCCATAATCGGCTCAGTATTGGCTTTTTACCGCGTTGCAGACGTAAAAAAGCCCCGCACTTTCGTACGGGGCTTTTCTGTTTGATGCCTGGCAGTTCCCTACTCTCGCATGGGGAGACCCCACACTACCATCGGCGCTACGGCGTTTCACTTCT
>NZ_JASCAK010000002.1:0-51728 GCF_029967885.1 Pantoea sp. V106_11 | reverse complement strand
ACCGTTTCCAGTGGTTATCCCCCTCTATCGGGCAGATCCCCAGACATTACTCACCCGTCCGCCACTCGTCACCCGAGGAGCAAGCTCCTCTGTGCTACCGTCCGACTTGCATGTGTTAGGCCTGCCGCCAGCGTTCAATCTGAGCCATGATCAAACTCTTCAATTTAAAGTTTGATTTGCTGAAACCAGTTCAGCGGTGCTCATCTGTAAAACGTCATAATGAATTTCATTATGTGTTCACTCGTGAGGCTTTGATATTTTTTACGTCCGGAGACGCTGATATCAATCCTGCGAGTGCCCACACAGATTGTCTGATAAATTGTTAAAGAGCAGTGCGAACAGCGGGTTAACCGTCTGTCGCGAGGTGGCGTATATTACGCTTTCCTCCTTCAGAGTCAACCTCTTTTTCAGAAGTTTTTCTCCGGCGGCTCAGTTTCCTGACCCTCTCAACACCGCATTCCGTAAGCCGTTGTGCCGTGTCGATGGAGGCGCATTATAGGGAGTTCGCGCGGCCTGACAAGGGTTAATTGCAAAAAGATTACTGTTCGTCTCAAATTTCGCCAAATCGCGTTATTTCAGTACGATTTGCCTGGTAACTGTGCAAAATCCCTGGCAAAACGCTGCACCTGTTGCCAGTCCGTGTATTCCACTTCTTTAGATGCATCCGTTTCACCGCCAGTCATCCGCATAATGAATTGAATCATGACCCGGTCAAACCAACGATAGCGCGGATAATAGAGTGCGCCAGCAAAGACGGCGCAGCAATCAGGCTGCCAGGGCGACTGTGCTAAAAACTTGACGGTATAAGCATTCGTTTCCGGCGAGCGCTTCTCAGGCTTGCGCGCCGTCAGGTTAACGGAGAAAAAGCCGCTTACGCGCTGCTGCAGTGCAGGCAGGTTGTGCTTAACAAATTCGTTTACGACAGGCTGGAAATGACCATAGCGGATTGAAGCACCAATCAACACCCGATCGTACTGCTGCCAGTCGAGTGTCTTTGCATCCTGGATATTGATGACATCGCAAGATTGCTGGCCCTTAATCTCATCAGCAATAGCCGAGGCTATTTTTTGCGTCTGACCATCGCGGGTGGAAAAGAGAATTAACGCTTTCATTATGTTCATCCTTATTCGTTATTCCCGCCAGAAGGTCGGCGTGAACAACACCAGCAACGTGAAAACCTCAAGGCGACCAAACAGCATAGTAGAAATCAAAATCCACTTAGCTGCATCGTTCATTGAGGTGAAGTTATCGGCAACTACGCCCAGGCCCGGGCCAAGATTGTTTAACGTTGCCGCAACCGCAGCAAACGCTGAGAAATCATCAACGCCGGTGGCAATAATGGCCAGCATGCTGATCAGGAACACCAACGCGTATGCCGAAAAGAATCCCCATACGGCTTCAAGGATACGTTCCGGCAGCGCACGATTGCCCAGTTTGATGGTGTAAACCGCATTGGGATGGACAAGCCGCTTAAGCTCACGGTTACCCTGTTTGCACAGCAGCAGAATACGAATCACTTTTAAACCGCCGCCCGTAGAACCCGCACAGCCGCCAATAAATGCAGAACACAACAGCAACACCGGTAGAAACAGCGGCCAGCGCGCAATACTGTCCGTGGTGAATCCCGCAGTGGTTGCCATGGATACCACCTGGAAAAAGGCCTGGTTCAGCGTTTGCCAGCCACTGTCATACACATTGTGGAGCCACAAGACGATGGTGCAAATCAGCACCAGCGTCAGCTGCACCCCGATAAACATCCGGAACTCGGGATCGCGCCAGTAGGCTCGCAGATTGCGGTTGCTGAGTAATGAGAAGTGTAGGCCGTAGTTACAACCGGAGATCAGCAGGAACACCGCCACGATGGTGTTGATCGTTCCACTCTGGAAATAGCCGATACTGGCATCATGCGTTGAAAAACCGCCAATGGCGATAGTGGAAAAACTGTGGCCGATTGCATCAAAGGCAGGCATCCCGGCAAACCACAGGGCCAGCGCGCAGGCAATCGTCAGCAACACATAGATGAGCCAGAGCGTCTTGGCCGTTTCCGCAATGCGCGGGCGCATTTTGTTGTCTTTCAATGGGCCAGGCATTTCAGCACGATACAACTGCATGCCACCGACGCCCAGAATCGGCAGGATAGCCACGGCCAGCACAATGATCCCCATGCCGCCAAGCCACTGCAGCATCTGGCGATAGAACAAAATGGCTTTAGGCAAGGAGTCCAGCCCCACCAGCGTGGTCGCGCCCGTGGTAGTTAATCCGGAAAAGGATTCAAAAAAGGCATCCGTAACGGACAGGTGCGGCTGTTCAGCAAAGATAAAGGGCATGGCACCGACGCTGCCCAGCACGGTCCAGAACAATACGACTATCAGAAACCCTTCGCGCGGCTTGAGTTCCGTTTTCTTCTTGCGATTCGGCCACCACAGTAACGAACCGATCACCAGGGCCATCATAAACGTCTGGCTGAAGGCGCGGCCCGCGCCATCCCGATAAATCAGCGCAACGAGGCCGGGTAAAATCATCGTTACCGAGAAGAGGATCACCAGCAGACCGACAATGCGGGTAATGGCGCGAAAGTGCATTAAGCCGTTCCTTTAATTAAAGAGAAGAACATCATGGTGTAAGCGGAAGAAGCGTTAACGCACCCCGGCTGAAGTCTGACAGGTTTTGCTTAAATCCATCAATATGTCCATAAGGCAATGCCAGCGTCATAGTGATACGGTCAAGATACTGACTTTCAGAAATGCTCCCTTCAAAGCGCTGCACCAGGCGCTCAATATCGCTCAACTGGGCGTAATCGCACTGTAACGTGAACAGTTTTACCGGAACTTTTCGCTGGCGCTCAAGCTGTTTCAACCCTTGTTGGACACCGCCGCCATAAGCCTTAACCAGGCCCCCCGTCCCCAACATAATGCCGCCGTAGTAGCGCACGACCACTGCCGTAATTTCTCCGATATCGGCACCCATTAACTGCGCGAGCATGGGTTTACCTGCCGTCCCGGAAGGCTCACCGTCATCGGAAAAGCCCAACTGCTGTGAGTCGTTGGGCGCACCCGCTACCCAGGCCCAGCAATGATGCCGGGCAGTGGGATGATCCTGCTTTACCTGCTGGACAAAAGCCCGCGCCGCGTCCACGCCACAGGTGTGAGCCAGCAGCGTAATAAACCGGCTTTTTTTGATCGTCTCCTCGCTGACGCTGAGCGCCTGCGCAGGAATATCAAACGCCTCCATCAGGCAAGATGCAGGTCGCGCGTCATGTTTTCGACGCGGTTCGCATGGATAATCACGTTGTCCTCAATGCGGATACCGCCATAAGGCTTAAGCGCATCCAGTGCCTGCCAGTTAAAATGCGCGCTGAATTTGCCTTCTCGCAGCGGGGCCAGCAGTGAATCAATAATATAGAAGCCTGGCTCAATGGTTAACACCATCCCAGGCTGGATAACCCGGGTGCAGCGCAGATAAGGATATTGCTCTGGCGCGGCCAGGTGCGTACCGGTTTCATCCTGCATAAAGCCCGCGACATCGTGGACCTGCAAGCCCAGCGGATGGCCTAAACCGTGTGGCATAAAGGGGCCGGTCAAATCCTCGGCTACAAGCGCCTCTTCGCTTATCCCGTGCACCAAATCAAACTTCGTCAGCAATTTCGCAATACGTTGATGCATTTGCAGATGATAATCGGTGTAGCGCACGCCCGCTTTCAGCGTAGCAATCAACGCCAGCTCTTCCGTATTCATCGCTTCAACCATTTTGGCATACAGCGTGCCGCTTTGTGCGGCATAACTGCGCGTCAGATCGGCGGCATAGCCTTGATATTCCGCTCCGGCATCAATCAAAAAACTGTAACGCTTAGCAGGTGGCTGATGGTCCAGTTTGGTGTAGTGCAACACGGCGGCATGCTCATTCAGGGCGATGATATTGCCATAGGGCACATCGGTATCGCGATGTCCGGTTGCCGTCAGGTAAGCCTGATTGATATCAAATTCACTCAGGCCGGCAGAAAAGGCCTCTTTCGCCGCACGATGCCCGGCCACGGCAATTTTTTGCGCCTGACGCATACAGCTGAGCTCGTAATCGGTTTTTATGCTGCGATGGTAATGCAGGAAATCGATCACGCCTTTTGGATTAATATTTCCCGCCTTAATCCCTAATTGCGCCGCACGTTCGATCACCGGGCCAATGTAGGCGACGTTTTCACGTTGGGCTGGCAGAAGATCGCCGATGGCATTCGCGTTTGCCAGGCCGATAATCTCAACGTCATCGGTCCAGAAACTGTGCGGAAGCGGTTCAACGTTATGCCAGTAGTCCACCGGAGAGTAAAACCACAACTTCGGTTTGTTCACACCGTCAATCCACAACCAACAGTTTGGCACCTGGGTTACGGGCACCCAGGCCTTAAATTGCGGGTTAACCTTAAACGGATAAGTATGATCGTCCAGAAACACGGTGAGCAACTCGCCGGAATGGATCAGCATGGCATCCAGTTTATGACGTGCCAATACCTGCTGAGCACGTTGTTGCAAGGTCGTAATATGCGCGTGATACAAGCTTTTTAATGAATCCATTGCCGCCTCTCCAGTGTCCGGAAAAGCCGCAGTTTATCACAGCCTAAATACGGATGCCGGGTTCAGGGAGGCTGTGATCTTGTTAGCAAATAAACAAAGAGCTGTTTGCAAAAAATTAACATCGCTCCCAAACTCACGATCATCTGGTATGACCAGATCACCTTTCGCGGTTTCAGGAGACGTACATGCTCTACCAAGGCGCTAACCTCACTCTTAATCAGTTGGACGACGGCATTGTCGAGCTGGTGTTTGATGCCCCCGGCTCCGTTAATAAGCTGGATACACAAACCGTTGCCAGCCTCGGCGAAGCGATTGCTGTGCTGGAGCAACACGCCGATCTGCGCGGCGTGCTTCTGAGCTCAGCTAAACCCGCCTTTATCGTTGGGGCTGACATCACCGAATTCCTTGCGCTTTTTGACGCGCCAACGGAAAAGCTGAGCCAGTGGCTGACGTTCGCAAACAGCATTTTTAATCGTCTGGAAGATTTACCCGTTCCCACCATCGCCGCGATCGATGGCTACGCGCTGGGCGGTGGCTGTGAATGTGTTCTGGCGACGGACTTACGGGTTGCCACGCCGACCGCCCGCCTGGGCTTACCTGAAACCAAGCTGGGCATCATGCCGGGTTTTGGCGGCAGCGTTCGGCTGCCTCGCCTGTTGGGTGCTGACAGCGCGCTGGAAATCATTGCGGCAGGTAAAGATATTGATGGTATGGCTGCGCTCAGGCTGGGTCTGGTCGATGCAGTTGTCAGCCCTGATAAACTGCGCGATGCAGCGCTGACAATGCTTAAAGCGGCAGCCAGTGATGGCAGTTGGCGGGCACGTCGCGCCCCTAAATTAGCGCCGTTAAAACTCAGCCCTGTCGAGGCCGCAATGAGTTTTACGATCGCTAAAGGCATGGTCATGCAAACGGCCGGGAAACATTATCCTGCGCCGCTCACCGCCGTGAAGACGATCGAGGCCGCAGCCGCATTAGGACGTGACGATGCGTTAAAACTGGAAACGGCGGCGTTTGTTCCGTTGGCGCAATCGGATGTGGCTCGCGCGCTCGTCGGAATTTTCCTCAACGATCAGTACATTAAAGGGCTGGCAAAAAAACGCAGCAGCGAAAATGGTGCGCCGAAGCAGGCTGCCGTGCTGGGCGCCGGGATTATGGGTGGCGGCATCAGCTATCAGTCGGCGTGGAAAGGTGTGCCGGTCAAGATGAAGGATATTCATCCGCAGGCGCTGACCCTGGGCATGAACGAAGCCAGTAAGCTTCTGAACAAGCAGCTGGAGCGAGGTAAGATAGACGGGAATAAGCTGGCTGCCGTCATTGCCACCATTCAACCTACGCTGGATTATGCCGGATTTGATCAGGCCGATGTCGTGGTCGAAGCCGTGGTCGAAAATCCACAGATCAAAGCCAGTGTGCTGGCTGAAACAGAAAAGCATATGCGCAGTGATGCCATCCTGGCCTCGAATACCTCTACGATCCCCATCAGCCAGCTGGCGCAGGCACTGCAGCGTCCCGAAAACTTTTGCGGTATGCACTTCTTTAATCCGGTTCCCCGTATGCCGCTGGTAGAAGTGGTTCGCGGAGAGAAAACCAGTGAAGCGACGTTGGGTAAAGTCGTGGCATGGGCCAGCAAGATGGGCAAAACCCCTGTCGTGGTGAATGACTGTCCGGGCTTCTTCGTAAACCGTGTTCTGTTCCCTTATTTTGCCGCGTTCGGCATGTTGTTGCGCGATGGTGCGGATTTCCGCCAAATCGATAAAGTGATGGAAAAACAGTTTGGCTGGCCAATGGGCCCTTCTTGGCTGCTGGATGTCGTGGGGATTGATACCGCACATCATGCGCAAAGCGTGATGGCGGATGGTTTCCCACAGCGTATGAAAAAGGACTATCGCGATGCTATCGATATTCTGTTTGAAGCAAAACGCTTTGGTCAGAAAAACGGTAAAGGCTTCTGGCGTTGGGAAGAAGACAAAAAAGGGAAACCTAAAAAAGTCTCTGATCCCGAGGTCGATGCGCTGCTTGAACCTGCCTGCCAGCCTAAGCGGATCTTCAGTGATGAAGAAATCCTGAACCGCATGATGCTGCCAATGCTTAATGAAGTTGTCCGCTGTCTGGAAGAGAAGATTATTGCTTCACCTGCCGAGGCAGACATGGCGCTGGTGTACGGCCTGGGATTCCCGCCATTCCGTGGTGGGGCTTTCCGTTATCTCGACACGCTGGGTAACAGTAATGTCGTGGATCAGGCGAAACGCTATACGGCACTGGGCGGCCTGTATGAGCTGCCTGCCCTGCTGTCAGAAAAAGCGCGCCAACATGAAAGCTGGTATCCCGCCGTCAAACCGATTGATGAAGCCGCGTTCAGAAGCGCCTGAGGTGATAAAAAATGGAAAATGTAGTCATTATTGACGCAGTGCGCACGCCAATGGGCCGCTCGAAAGGCGGTGCCTTTCGTCACGTACGTGCAGAAGACCTGTCAGCGCACGTTATGCGTGAACTGTTAAGTCGGCATCCGGCAGTCAATGCTGCCACCCTGGATGACATCGTCTGGGGCTGCGTACAGCAAACGCTGGAGCAAGGCTTTAATATTGCCCGCAACGCCGCGCTGCTGGCCGAAATCCCGCATGTCGTACCCGCCACAACGGTCAACCGTCTGTGTGGATCCTCAATGCAGGCCCTACACGATGCCGCACGCGCCATTATGGTGGGAGATGCACATGCCTGTTTGATCGGTGGTGTGGAGCACATGGGACATGTACCCATGAACCATGGCGTTGATTTTCATCCCGGCTTAGGGCGTACCGTTGCGAAAGCGGCAGGGATGATGGGATTAACCGCAGAGATGCTGGCGCGCATGCACCACATTAGCCGCGAGCAGCAGGATGCATTCGCTTTGCGCTCCCATCAGCGCGCCTGGCAGGCGACACAGCGCGGCGATTTCGCAAATGAAATTGTTGCGATACACGGCCACGACGCCGACGGCGTGCTGAAACGCTATGACTTTGATGAAGTGATCCGTGAAGATACCAGCCTGGAAGGCCTTGCGGCACTGCGACCTGCATTTGATCCCGTGACCGGGACGGTGACCGCAGGCACATCCTCAGCCCTGTCAGATGGGGCAGCCGCCATGCTGATTATGAGTGAAAGCCGCGCACGGGAGCTGGGGCTGAAACCCCGCGCCCGTATTAAAAGTATGGCGGTGGTGGGCTGCGATCCCTCAATCATGGGCTACGGTCCGGTGCCCGCCAGCAAGCTGGCGCTTAAACGCGCTGGGCTACGCGTGAACGACATTGACATCTTCGAGCTTAACGAAGCCTTTGCAGCGCAGGTTCTGCCCTGCATTAAGGATTTGGGCCTGTCAGACAAACTGGATGACAAGGTCAACTTAAATGGCGGCGCCATCGCATTGGGTCATCCGCTGGGCTGCTCAGGCGCACGCATCAGTACGACGTTGCTGAATATTATGGAACGCCGCGATGCGCAGTTTGGTCTGGCGTCAATGTGTATTGGCCTGGGTCAGGGCATCGCCACCGTTATCGAACGCGTTTGATACGTTGGGACGTTATTGTGGGATTTACCCGCCTGTCAGGGGCGGGTTTTTTCTTGCTAAATGAAATCAGATAAAGGCAAAGGCATCGCCATACATCTGTGATTCCACTGCGCCACGCTCAGAACAGAAGCGATCGCGCGCAATTTTTGCCATTTCAAAGCGCCCGGCGATATAAATCTCATGCTCACTCAGCGTAGTAAAGTCCTGCATGACGGCCGTTAATACGGTGCCAGAACGACCCTGCCAGCCTGCTTCAGGCTGTTCTACTACCGGAATCACTTTGAGATTAGGATGCTTAATGGCCAGCGCGTCCAGTTCATCCATATCGTACAGGTGTTTCAGCTCACGGCCGCCCCAGTAAATCGCAATGTCGCGATCAGGCTGTTGAGCAAGCGCCGTCAGTAAGATGGAGCGCGCATAGGAAAAGCCCGTGCCGCCCGCAATCAGAATTAACGGTTTGTCACTCTCTTCGCGCAACCATGCGTCGCCGTGGGGAATATCAACAACGATTTGCCCGTCTTGCTGGATGCGATCCATCACGGCCATCGCATACAGGTTAAGCTCCGACGCGCCGATATGCAGCTCAATGATTTCGGTTTCCATTGGCGTAGAGGCTACAGAAAACGGACGCTTGTCGCGCTCATCCATCACTACCATAAGATACTGTCCTGCACGAAAGCTAAATTCCGCTTCCGGAATCAGGCGAACGCGATACACCGTGTCGGTAATCGCTTCAACTGAAGTTACTTTACAGCTTAACGTTGTCATGCGTTCCCTCTGTCGGGTCGTCTTTATGGTTATTGCGCGCCATCAACGCTGTGATGGCTGTTTAAAAATACCGAGGTCATCCCAGATAGCGTCGATACGCGCAGTGACTGCCGGATCTTTAACAATCGGCGTGCCCCACTCTCGTTGTGTCTCGCCCGGCCATTTATTCGTCGCATCCAGGCCCATTTTAGAACCCAGTCCTGACACCGGTGACGCAAAATCAAGATAATCGATTGGCGTGTTTTCTACCAATACGGTATCGCGCGCCGGGTCCATACGCGTAGTAATTGCCCAGATGACGTCGTTCCAGTCACGGGCATTAACATCGTCGTCACACACAATAACAAATTTGGTGTACATGAACTGTCTAAGAAACGACCAAACGCCAAACATTACGCGCTTGGCATGACCGGCATACTGTTTTTTAATCGTGACGACCGCCAACCGGTAGGAGCATCCTTCGGGTGGTAAATAAAAGTCGACGATTTCCGGGAACTGCTTAATCAGAATCGGCACCAGCACTTCATTTAACGCCACGCCAAGGACAGCTGGCTCATCTGGCGGACGTCCGGTGTAGGTCGAGTGATAAATAGGCTGATGCCGCTGAGTAATATGCGTTACGGTAAAAACCGGGAAGCTATCGACTTCATTATAGTAGCCCGTATGGTCGCCATAGGGGCCTTCCGGGGCCATATCGCCGGGTTCAATGTAGCCTTCCAGCACGATTTCCGCGCTGGCAGGCACTTCCAGATCGTTGGAAATACATTTGACCACTTCGGTTTTATTCCCCCGCAGCAGGCCCGCAAACGCATATTCTGACAGCGTGTCCGGTACCGGGGTCACCGCGCCAAGAATTGTCGCCGGATCGGCACCCAGCGCAACAGATACCGGGAAACGCTCGCCAGGATGGGCTTTCGTCCACTCCAGATAATCAAGTGCCCCGCCGCGATGAGAAAGCCAGCGCATGATAAGACGGTTTTTACCAATCACCTGCTGGCGATAAATGCCCAGGTTTTGTCGCTCTTTATGCGGACCGCGGGTTACCGTGAGCCCCCAGGTAATTAAGGGTGCTGCATCGCCTGGCCAGCATTTCATGACCGGAATCCGCGTTAGATCGACCTCATCGCCGCTGAAGACCTCTTCCTGACAGGGTGCATTGCGCAACCTTTTGGTGGGCATATTCAGCACCTGCTTAAACTGCGGCATTTTGCTGAACAGGTCACGGAAGCCTTTTGGCGGCTCGGGTTCTTTGAGAAAGGCCAGCAGTTCGCCCACTTCTCGCAGTGCGCTGACCTCTTCCTGCCCCATACCCATCGCCACGCGCTTTGGCGTGCCAAACAGGTTGCACAGAACGGGCATGTCGTAACCCTTAGGGTTCTCAAACAATAATGCCGGGCCGCCTGCACGTAAGGTGCGGTCAGCAATTTCCGTCATTTCCAGTTCGGGGTCGATCTCGTGCGATATACGCTTCAGTTCACCACGCTGTTCAAGCAGCGCAATAAAGTCTCTTAAATCCTGATATTTCATGCGGCTTCAACTTTCCGGCCAGAGTGAATGGGCCATTATAGGGCTGATTGTAGGGATGTGTTGAGCTTTATGCGCCCCATCTTTTACCTGGCCTGTAACTTACAACGGTCAGGCTGGGTACGGCGATCGTTATTGCCCCGTGGGTTGCGAATGACTCACGTTTACTCACTTTATGCGGTGGCACTGATCATTCAGAACAATCTTAGTTTATTTTCCAGGCAACGCCGCGTTACAGGCCCCAATGCGCTATAACTCTGGCTGGAGGTTTGCTATTCTTAGCGTCCATTCATTGGGAGCAGTTATGGAATCCTGGTATTTACTCTATTGCAAACGTGGGCAGCTATTGCGTGCGAAAGAGCATCTTGAGCGGCAAGAGGTAAAATGCCTGAGTCCAATGATCGCGATGGAGAAGATCGTGCGCGGTAAGCGGACGACCGTGAGTGAGCCGCTGTTTCCAAACTATCTGTTTATCGAATTTGATCCGGAAGCCATTCATACCACGACCATAAGCAGTACGCGTGGCGTCAGCCATTTTGTGCGCTTTGGTACAACACCGGCAACCGTGCCCGCCCTGGTGATTGATGCCTTGCAAACCGACGTCCCCCAGACGTTGCTCGATCCCGAAACGCCGCAAAACGGTGATGAAGTGATCATCACCGAAGGCACGTTCGAGGGCTTGCGTGCGATATTCTCTGAACCGGATGGCGAAGCACGCTCAATTCTGTTGCTGAATCTGCTCAACAAGCAGGTCGTACGCAGCGTGGATAACCGGCAGTTCCGTAAAGCCTAAATCAGCCCGAACAGTTTACGCGCATTGTGATCCACCTGACGTGCCAGCATCTCGACATTCTCCCCGCGCCAGTTTGCGACCTGCTGCAGGATATGCGGCAAGAAGCAGGGTTCATTTCGTCTCGACGTGGGACGGGGACGCATATCACGCGGCAGAAGGTAAGGTGCATCCGTTTCCAGTAATAACCGCTCTGCCGGAATCAGTGGCAGCATCCCACGCAACGCGATACCTCGACGCTCATCGCATACCCAGCCCGTAATCCCTACCGACAGCCCCATGTCCAGGCAAGCGGTCAGCTCCTCGCGCGTGCCGGTAAAGCAGTGAATCACTGCAGCAGGCAATTTGGGCAGCCAGGGTTCAAGAACTGCCGCAAAGCGCTCGTGGGCTTCCCGGCAGTGAAGAAACACCGGCATATTAAGCTCTGCCGCCAGTGCCAACTGAGCGTCAAACGCATACTCCTGCTGCTGGTGAGCGGACAGGTTACGATTAAAATCCAGACCGCATTCACCTATTGCCACTACGTCTTTTTTCTCTGCCAGACGGCGCAGCGTGTTAGCAACGTCCGCTGACCATTCGCTGGCATGATGGGGATGCACGCCAGCGGTTGACCAACAATAATCCTGATGGGCCTCAGCCAGTTTCTGCGCCTGCTGACTTTCAAGTGCGTTGGTGCCGGTAATCAACATGCCGGTGACGCCCGCTTCGCGCGCGCGTGAGATCACCTTTTCCCGATCGGAGGCGAACTGCGTGCTGGTCAGGTTTACACCGATATCAAACATATTTTTTCCACTCTTTATCAATAACACCCTAAACAAAAACCGCCTGGCGGCGGTTTTTGACTTTCCTCTCCCGCCTTGCGGGTTGTGCCCAATCAGACATCAGGAATCGGCGTTATGTTCCTCATCCTCTGCCTGGCGGCCTTTTCCCACATAGTAACGTGAGAAGAATACGCCGACTTCAAACAGGCAGTACATCGGAATAGCGAGCAAAGTTTGGGAAAAAACGTCTGGTGGTGTGAGCAGCATCCCAACAACGAACGCGCCAACCAGAATATAGGGGCGTTTCTTTTTCAAATCATCGGGGTTGGTAATGCCCGTCCAGCAGAGCAGCACAATCGCGACCGGCACTTCAAATGCCACGCCAAAGGCCATGAACAGCGTCATCACGAAATCAAGATAGTTGGTAATGTCCGTTGCAATAGTGACGCCCTGGGGCGCGGTCTTGGCGAAAAAACCAAAGGCCAGCGGAAAGACGATGAAGTAAGCAAAAGCGACGCCCACGTAAAACAGCAACGTACTGGAGAACAGCAACGGCATGACCAACTTGCGTTCGTGGCGATAGAGGGCTGGCGCGACAAAGGCCCAGACCTGGTAGAGGATAACCGGAACGGCAAGGAATACCGATACGATCATGGTCAGCTTGATCGGGGTAAAAAACGGTGACGCGACATCCGTGGCGATCATGCTGGCGCCCGCGGGCATCTGATTAATGAGCGGCGACGCCACCGCATGGTAGATATCATTGGCAAAGTAAATCAGCGCCAGAAAGATGACTAACACGGCAACAATACAGTTCAGCAGACGCTTACGCAGCTCAATCAAATGGCTGATCAGGGGTTGGGTATCTTCAACGGCCATTATCGCTCATCACTTGCAGAAGGAGTAGAAACTGAACCTGCCGACGGCACAGCGCTAACGGGCTTAGCCGCGGTTTGCGCATCGGCATGAGCGGGCGACTGTGCCGGTGCACTGGCATGCCCTGAGGCAGGTCGCGGCTGAACCGGGGAGGGCTCAACGCGGCTGTCGGCCGGTTGAGAAGCCGCAGGTTCAGACGTCGCCAGCGGAGCCTGCACAGGTGCCTGCGACTGATGTTCGCTGGCGGCAGGTGTAACGGGGTGCAGCGTTTCGGTGGTCGATGCAGGGTGAGGTGAATGGATGGTATTGGCTTCGTCTTCGTCTCTTTCAATATCAATGCTCTGCTTGACCGAGCGTTTCATTGAATCAGCCGTTTTCCGCAGCTCTTCCATGGATTCCTTCAGCTCGGGGGACAGCGTGCCCCGGCCGGCTTCTTCCACCTTTTTCAGGCTGTCTTGCAGCTCCTGAAGCTTGAGTTCTTGCGCCAGCTCACTCTGGACATTGGCGGCCAGCGAGCGGATCGCTCTGATCCAGCCCATGACCGTTTTTACCGCAAGGGGCAGACGTTGCGGGCCAAGAACGATCAGCCCGATCACGAACACCAATACCAATTCACCAAAACCAATATCGAACACGGCTTACACCTGCTTGTCGTTCTTGACGTCATCTTTCTGAGCCGACGTTGGCTGTTTATCCGCCAGCGTTTTGGCATGGAAATCAGCATCCTGCTCTTTCGGTTGATCCTTTTTATCGTCTTCATCGCTCATGGCTTTCTTAAACCCACGGATAGAAGAACCCAAATCCGAACCCAGATTACGTAATTTGTTGGTACCGAACAGAAGAACCACAATCACGGCAATAATTAACAACTGCCAAATACTAATACCGCCCATGAGATAGCCTCGATTTTATTGTTAAAAACTGCGGGGTCATGCACCACGAAACCCGTGTTTATTCGGGTCCGAATCAGCGACATTACCGCGTTTCTGGCGCAGGTGACAATCAGTTTGTCTTACGCCAGCCGATTAACCAACTGACAAAGCCCGCCGCCATTAATGCCGCAGGAAACAGGTCCCACTCAGGCCTGCTGAGGAGCACCGCCGTTCCGCTAATCAACAGCGTCGCGCCTACGCCAAACAGGTAACGCGCCTGCTGCTGACGTGAACGTTGGACACTTAAATCGTTCGCGAGTTTATCCACGCTGAGGCGTAATTGCTTATGCTGCCGCATACTGTCGTAAAACAACTCTGGCAGTTCTGGCAGTTTTTCTGCCCAGTAAGGGGCTTTTTCCTTTACCGCACGGATAATCGCCGGAATCCCGATTTGATCCTTAATCCAGTCCTCAAGGAAGGGTTTTGCCGTTTTCCAAAGGTCCAGTTGTGGATAGAGCTGGCGACCGATGCCTTCAACGTAAAGCAAGGTTTTTTGCAACAGCACCAGCTGCGGCTGGACTTCCATATTGAAGCGACGCGCCGTGTTAAACAGGTTCAGCAGCACATGCCCAAACGAGATTTCTGCCAGCGGTTTCTCAAAAATGGGCTCGCATACGGTACGGATAGCGAACTCGAAGTCTTCAACGTTGGTATCGGCAGGCACCCAGCCCGAATCGACATGCAGTTCCGCCACTTTGCGGTAATCACGATTGAAGAAGGCAATAAAGTTCTCGGCCAGATAGCGCTTATCTTCTTTATTCAGCGAACCGACGATGCCGCAGTCAATGCCGATATACTGAGGATCTTCAGGATGATCGTAACTGACAAAGATATTGCCCGGATGCATGTCGGCATGAAAGAAGCTGTCGCGGAAAACCTGGGTAAAGAATACCTGCACACCGCGTTCTGCTAACAGCTTCATGTTGACGCCGTGCTGCTCCAGCGTCGCCACATCAGAAATGGGAATGCCGTAAATGCGCTCCATTACCATCATGGATTCACTGCAATAGTCCGAATAAACCTCTGGCACATACAGCATGCGGCTGTTTTCAAAGTTGCGGCGAAGCTGAATGGCATTGGCGGCTTCACGCAACAGGTTTAATTCATCAAGCAGGGTCTTCTCATAATCCCGTACCACTTCAACCGGGCGCAGACGGCGGCCATCCGGCAGCAATCGTGGTACCCAGCGGGCAATGCGGTAGATGAGTTTCATGTCCGCTTTGATGACCGGCAGGATATCCGGGCGGATTACCTTGATAACGACGTTCTTGCCATTGGATTTCAGGGTTGCGGTATGTACCTGAGCGATAGAGGCTGAGGCCAGTGGAATGATATTGAAGTCATCAAACCAGGATTCAATCGGTGCGCCCATTGAGGCTTCGATCTGCGCTTTCGCTTTAACGCCATCAAAGGGGGCAACGCGGTCCTGCAGGACAGCCAGCTCATCGGCAATCACCGGGGGAAACAGGTCACGGCGCGTCGACAGCATCTGACCAAACTTGATCCAGACCGGGCCCAACTGCTCCATCGCCATACGCAAACGCACGCCAAGGAGTTCTTGCTTGTGCTGGTTGGGGATCCAGAAAATGCAGCGCCGCCATAGCCTGAGCGGAAGAGTCAGGCGCATCTGCGGAATCAGTTCATCAAGGCCGTAAGTCAAAAACACCTTAATAATAAAATATAACCGGCGGATCTCTCCAAAACTCATTTCGCCTCCAGCTGTGCCAGACGCGCATCAAGCGCCTCAAGCGAACGTTCCATCGCGCTAACCTCCTCAGAGAACCAGGCAAATTCCAGGGCGCCCGGCGCAACCCGCCACTCTTCGGTTAATGCCTGACCAAGATAGTCCTGACGCCGTTGCGTTTCTGCTTTGAAAAAACGCCATGCACGCTGCGCGCCCTGGCTCATCCCCTGAGCGGCGATATCACCGATCCAGGGAGCAAGGTATTCAGCGGGATCCAGCTCGGCCAAATCCATCAGCGCAGAAAACTGCTGAACCACCTGCAAGTCACCTTCAACCTGCAGCTCACCGCTACGAATCAAGGTCGTCAGCTGCTGGCGATCGCGTAACTTTGGCAGGGACTTAAGCTGGGTAATGACCGTGCAGTCACTGCTGTCCTGCCAGTCACTGAGCACGTCAAGCTGCTGCTCACTGAACACCAGCACCAGCGGCCAGGATAGCTCACTTAAACGCAGCATCAGTACCTTGCCGACCAGGCGCTGACGTGCGCTTTTCAGGCTACGATCGCGATACAGTATGCGGTTTAACGCCGTTTCAATACCGGCGGTCATTACAGGTGTTAAGGTCATCGCCATAATGGTTAAAATTTAAACCCACGATGCAGCGCCACAATCCCACCCGTCATGTTGGAATAGGTCGTGTTTTCGAATCCCACGTCATTCATCATCGCTTTCAGGGTTTCCTGATCGGGATGCATGCGAATTGACTCAGCAAGGTAGCGATAGCTTTCTGCGTCCTGGGCGACCAGTTGCCCAATACGGGGCAAAATATGGAACGAGTAAGCATCGTAAGCTTTGCTAAGGGGTTCGATAACAGGTTTAGAGAACTCCAGCACCAGTAAACGTCCACCTGGCTTCAGCACGCGGAACATCGAGGCCAGTGCCTTCTCTTTTTCAGTCACGTTACGCAGACCGAACGAAATAGTGATGCAGTCAAAATAGTTATCAGGAAACGGCAATGCTTCGGCGTTGGCCTGCACATAGCTGACGTTGCCTACCACGCCCAGATTACGCAGTTTTTCCCGGCCCATTTTCAGCATTGAGCTGTTAATGTCAGCCAGCACAACCTGACCAGTTTCACCCACCAGGCGCGAAAATTTCGCGGTCAGATCGCCGGTTCCACCCGCCAGATCCAGCACGCGCTGACCACGGCGCACGCCGCTGCTGTCAATGGTAAAACGCTTCCAGACTCGATGGACGCCAAACGACATTAAATCGTTCATCAGGTCATATTTTGCCGCTACGGAGTGAAACACGTCCGCGACTTTGTCGGCTTTCTCGCTTTTGGCGACCGTCTGAAAGCCAAAATGGGTAGTTTCCTGCTGTGATTCATCTGCCATCGGTTTTACCTGCTCCACAAACAATACTCACTGAAGTGTATCAGAGTCATAGAGGTCAGGCACGCTGGTGACCTGCTTATTCGCGGAGGTGCCGAACCCGCTCATGACTTTCGTCTGCGTTGTCCTTGTCATTTTGCTCACTGTCGTGCTCATTCTCAGGCATGGCTTGTTCAACCAGGTGCGGGTTAATGGCGCGTTTTACTTCTACACCCAGATCGCGAAAACCTTCAGCCTGGGCGATAAGGTTGCCCCGCCCCTCTGCCAGTTTCTTCATCGCCTCACGATAGCTGTTCTGCGCCTTATCAAGGCTGTGACCAATCCCGCTCATATCGTCTACAAACAGCCGCATTTTGTCATACAGTCTGGAGGCCCGCTCTGCAATGCGCTGTGCATTACGACTCTGGTGCTCATAGCGCCAGAGATTATTAATCGTCCGCAGCGCCACCAGCAGCGTAGTTGGGCTGACCAGCATGATGTTCTGCTGCAGAGCTTCACTGATGAGTTCGGGCTGACGATCGATAGCCAACAGGAAGGCCGGCTCAACAGGAATAAACATCAACACATAATCCAGCGAGCGTAAACCGGGCAATTGTTGATAATCTTTGCGGCCCAGCAGGCGAATGTGCCCGCGCATGGCGCTGACATGTTCCTGAATAGCCTGCTCGCGTTCCACATCGTCATCGGCATTAAAATAACGCTCGTAGGCCACCAGCGTCATTTTAGCGTCGATAACCACGTCTTTTCCCTGTGGCAGGCGAACAATCACATCCGGCTGCATCCGGCTTTGCTGTTCATTCTGCATGCTGACCTGAATGTCGTACTCATAGCCCTCACGCAGCCCAGAAGCTTCCAGCACCCGGCTCAGTACCACTTCGCCCCAGTTGCCCTGAATTTTATTGTCGCCTTTGAGCGCCTTCGTGAGGTTAAGCGCCTCCTGAGCCATCTGGGCATTCAACTGCTGCAGCTGACGAATCTCGTGAGTGAGCGTGTGGCGCTCACGGGCTTCGGCACCGAAGCTTTCATTCACCTGGCGGCGAAACCCGTCAAGCTGCTCCCGGAGCGGCCCTATCAGGCTGTTAAGACTTTGACGATTCTGCTCATCAACCCGACGTCCACTGTTTTCAAAAATACGGTTGGCCAGATTTTCAAACTGCGCGCTGAGTCGCTGCTCGCTGTTTGTCAGCAGTCGCTGTTTTTCTTCTGCTGCAAAGCGGGTTTCTTCCAGACGAATCGTGACCTCGCGCAGCTCTGCTTCCTGCGCGCTGTTCACTTCGAGCTGATTACGAAGTTCACGGGTGAGTTGTTCGCTCTCGTTGCGCCAGTAGTCGAGCTGTTGCAGGCGCTCATTGGCCCCGCTTAACGCGCCATGAAGCTGTCTCAGCTCCTGTTCACGCTGCTGCACCTCTTGCTGGAGCTGGTCGATATGCAGCTGCTGACGCTGTTGCCCCTCGTTTAGCAGGCGACGTTCTGTAGAAAAGCTGGCTAGCTGATGGCCGACCCGCATTTGCGCCAGTATCCAGCCCACACCAAGGCCGGCAAGCGCCACGCAGATGTAGATAATGATGTGCTGATCCATATTTTCCCCGCTGGTCAGGCTAATGAAGGAAAAGGTAAATTCGCACTGTATGAATGTCCAGATATATTTGCTGGCGTTGGAAGAGGCGACGCAAAGGCTTGTGAGTGGCAGGACAGACAGGCCCGATCACGGGCCTGTCTGTTAAAACAGGGGAATTACAGTAAACGGCGCGCGGCTTCCACCACGATTTTCACCGCGTCGCTTTCCGTCTGCTTCATCGTGACGGCATCCGGAATCTCTTTTTGAGTGCGGTTGACGATCACGCCCGCTACCATCCCGGCTCTCAGCCCCTGGCTGGCACACATGGTTAACAGGGTCGCCGACTCCATCTCGTAGTTCAACACGCCCATCTGCTGCCACTCCTGCATAGAGCCCTGGAAGCTTTTTACGACACGGCCTGAAAAGGTATCGTATCGTTCCTGACCCGGGTAAAAGGTGTCAGAAGAGGCCGTAATACCGATATGGGTTTTAGCGCCACAGGCTTCCGCCGCCGCGACTAATGCCGTCGTACAGGTAAAGTCCGCCACTGCCGGAAACGCCATGGGGGCGAAATGCAGGCTGGCACCGTCCAGGCGCACTGATGCTGTGGTGACCAAAACATCGCCGACGTTGATATGGGGCTGAATCGCCCCAGTGGTTCCCACGCGCAGGAACGTACGCACGCCAAGCTGTGCCAGTTCCTCAACGGCAATCGATGTAGAAGGTCCGCCAATACCTGTCGAACACACAACAACCGGTTTGCCATCCAGCTTCGCCAGCCAGGTGGTGAACTCGCGATGGGAAGCAAGATGCTGTGCATCTTCCATCAGTCCGGCAATCTTTTTCACGCGCTCTGGATCGCCAGGAACAATGGCCAGCGTTGCCCCCTGCAGGTCAGCTTTAGTCAGGCCAAGATGGAATACGTCAGACTGTGTCATATCAGACTCCGGGTTAAGGAAAATTTTTACGCCACTTTACGTCACCGGGCGAGGTAAATATGTGACTAAATTCACTTAAGAAAATGAAAGTTACATTCCCAAAGAAAAATAAGGTGATTTAGATCACACATCCATCTCTCGCCTTGCGTATTGCTACATATGGTGATGTGGAAGCTATCGCGGGAATGTTAAAGAGAAGTGTAATTTTATTGGTTAACAGCTCTGTTACTCAATGCCCGGTGCCTGTCATGGGTGGCCAGGCTATAGTTACGTGATTGCGCCTATGCTTGCACGGAGAGAACGATGAAAACCGAAGATAATATGACACAAAAATCAGCTGCAGGCGCGTTTGCTCCGGCAGTTCAGCCCACAGCAGCGACCACCATTATTACCGACAGCGCCAACATCCATGCGGGGGAAACCTCCATTCCGAGCCAGGGTGAAAACCTGCCGGCTTTTTATGCGAAGCCGCAGTCAGCAGAAGGTCCGTTGCCGGTCGTGCTGGTGGTACAGGAAATTTTTGGCGTTCACGAACATATTCGCGACATTTGCCGTCGGCTGGCGCTGGAGGGCTATCTGGCCGTCGCGCCAGAACTGTACTTCCGTGAAGGCGATCCCAACGATTACAACGACATCCCTACCCTGTTCAAAGAGCTGGTCAGTAAAGTGCCCGACAGCCAGGTGCTGGCAGATCTCGATCACGCGGCGAACTGGGCTGCCCGTAACGGGGGAGATATTCGCCGCATGGGGATTACCGGTTTCTGCTGGGGCGGACGCATCAGCTGGCTTTATGCCGCGCACAACCCGCAACTGCGCGCCGCCGTAGCCTGGTATGGTCGCCTGGTGGGTGAAAAAACCATGAAGCAGCAAAAACATCCTATCGATATCGCCGTTGATCTAAACGCGCCCGTGCTGGGGTTGTATGGAGGTCAGGATGACGGCATTCCGCTGGAGAGCGTCGAGCAGATGCGCCAGGCACTGCACGCGGCCAATGCCAAAGCTGAGATCATTGTTTATCCCGAGGCCGGACATGCTTTTAACGCCGACTATCGTCCAAGCTATCACGCCGAATCGGCCACCGATGGCTGGGCGCGCATGTTAGCCTGGTTTGCGCAATACGGTGTTTCCCCCGCGAAGTGACTGAAAAAAGGGGCGCTCAGGCGCCCCAACATACTGACAACGTATTGACACAACACCAGGAAATCAGGCGGTTTCGCCCCGCAGGTTTCTTGCCGCTTTGACCATGTTAGCCAGCGCCTGTCGGGTTTCGCGCCAGCCGCGGGTTTTCAGGCCGCAGTCCGGATTCACCCACAGACGTTCCTCAGGGATACGCTGTGCGGCCTTGCGTAACAGATTTTCTATCCACTCGACGTCGGGTACATTGGGGGAGTGAATATCGTACACGCCGGGCCCGATTTCATTCGGATACTCAAATGCGTTGAATGCGTCCAGCAAATCCATATCGGAACGTGAGGTTTCGATGGTAATCACATCCGCATCCAGTGCCGCAATGGATGCCATAATGTCGTTAAACTCGCAGTAACACATATGCGTGTGAATCTGCGTCTCGTCTTTCGCGACAGCGGCGGTTAACCGAAACGCCTCCACGGCCCAGCGCAGATAATCTGCCCAGTCGGACTGATGCAGCGGCAATCCTTCACGCAGTGCAGGCTCATCAATCTGAATAATGCCAATGCCGGCGTGTTCCAGATCCGCAACTTCATCCCGCAGCGCCAGTGCAATCTGTTTGGCGATCGTTTCACGTGATACATCCTCCCGCGGGAATGACCAACAGAGAATGGTGACCGGGCCGGTCAACATACCTTTTACCGGCTTATCAGTCAGGGACTGCGCATAGGTTGCCCACGCCACGGTAATGGCTTCAGGACGGCTGACGTCACCAATAATGACCGGCGGTTTAACACAACGTGAACCGTAGCTTTGTACCCAACCATTTTGTGTAAAGACGAAGCCGTCCAGGTTCTCGCCAAAGTATTCCACCATATCGTTGCGTTCCGCCTCGCCGTGAACCAGCACGTCCAGTCCCAAACGCTCCTGCTCAGCTATCGCCTGCTTAATGTGTTCCGCGATACCGGTACGGTAATGCGCGCGATCAATCGCGCCTTTTTTGAAGTCGAGTCGTAATCCACGAATTTCAGTGGTCTGCGGGAAGGAACCGATGGTGGTGGTTGGCCAGGCGGGCAGGTTGAAACGCTGACGTTGTGTGCTGGCACGCCCGGCGTAAGGGCTGGCACGTTCAGTGTCTTTGGCCTGAACATTTGTCAGACGCAGTGCGACAGCCGCGTTGTGGACGCGGCGGGAATGCGCACGTGCCTGAACCGGTGCGCTCCATTCCTCCAGTGATGCGGGATCGTTGCGGCGAAGCGCCGTACTCAGTAGCGACAGCTCATCACATTTTTGCAATGCAAAGGCAAACCAGCTTTTCACCTCCTCGTCCAGACGGGTTTCCACACTCAGATCAATGGGGCTGTGCAGCAACGAGCATGACGTGCCAATCCACAGGTGTTCACGTGAGGCGATCAGCGGCTGCAGACGCTCAAACCAACGGCTGAGATCGGCACGCCAGACGTTGCGGCCATTGATCACGCCGACAGATAACACCCAGTCTGCAGGCAGTTGTTGGTTCACCTGCTGGATATCATCTTGCCCCTGCACCAGATCCACATGCAGGCCCTGCACTGGCAACGTGCGGATAATATCCAGATTCTGGCCGATACTGTCGAAGTAGGTGGTCAGCAGCAGGTTGACCTGCCCGTTTAACGCAGCGTAAGCCGCTTTGAAGGCCTCGCGCCATTCCTGTGGCAGTTCCAGCGCCAGGACGGGTTCATCAATCTGTACCCACTCAACGCCGCGCGCGTTCAGTTCGGTCAGGACCCGCTGGTAAACGGGCAGAATATCGTTCAGTAGTGACAGACGATTAAAGGGTTCTCCTTTTACCTTACCCAGCCAGAGGTAGGTTAACGGTCCTGACAACACAGGCTTAACGTTATGACCCAGCGCCAGCGCCTCGTCCACTTCATCCAGCAGTTGGGTCCAGGTTAAAGAAAACGACTGGCCTTGCGTGAATTCTGGCACGATGTAGTGATAGTTCGTGTTGAACCATTTTGTCATTTCTGCCGCCGCGGCCGGCTCACCCGTCGGTGCACGCCCCCGGCCCAGGCGGAACAGCGTATCCAGATCAATCGATCCGTCCTGATTTCGATGGCGAGTAGGCACGTTGCCCAGCATCAGGCTGGTCGTCAGAATATGATCGTACCAGGCAAAATCGCCCACCGGCACTTTATCGACGCCGGCCGCTTTTTGTTGTTGCCAGTGGCGCGCACGCAGTTCGCGACCCACCGCCTGTAATTCTTCCTGCGTGCTGTTGCCAGCCCAGTAGCTTTCAAGTGCTTTTTTCAGCTCGCGACGCAGACCAATACGTGGAAAACCGAGAGTATGATTTAAGATAGTCATTCACTATTCTCCAGAAAGTCTTCGGCTTTGGCGGGTCGCCAATGATGTTTAGCCGTCCAGATGTTTACACCGCTATATTCTGCGGGTACTGTATGTCGCTCAAGCGCAAATTATTCAGCTTCGATGTGAAGGACTCTCATGATCGAATTCAAACACCTCCGGACGCTTCAGGCTCTGCAGAATACGGGCTCGCTGGCTGCTGCTGCGGCTCAGCTTCATCAGACACAGTCGGCGTTATCACATCAGTTCAGCGATCTGGAACAGCGGCTGGGATTTCGTTTGTTTGTTCGTAAAAGTCAGCCACTGCGTTTTACCCCGCAGGGCGAAATTTTATTGCAGCTGGCAGAGCAGATACTGCCGCAAATTCAGCAGGCGCTTCAGGCCTGCCACGAACCGCATCAGACCACGCTGCGCGTCGCGATCGAATGCCACAGTTGCATTCAGTGGCTGACACCGGCTTTAGATAAGTTTCGTCAGAGCTGGCCCCAGGTGATGATGGATTTTAAATCGGGCGTAACCTTTGATCCGCAGCCCGCGCTGCAGCAGGGCGAACTGGATATTGTATTGACGTCGGATATCCTGCCGCGCTCAGGCTTGTTCTATTCACCTATGTTTGATTTCGAAGTCCGCCTGGTGCTGGCGCCAGATCACCCTCTGGCGCAGGTTGAACACATTTCACCTGAAGACCTGGCGGATGAAGTGCTAATGATTTATCCGGTACAGCGCCAGCGCCTGGATATCTGGCGCCACTTTCTGCAACCTGCGGGGATCAGTCCGGCGCTCAAGAATGTCGATAACACGCTGCTGATGATTCAAATGGTCTCGGCGCGCATGGGGATTGCTGCGCTGCCGCACTGGGTCGTCGAAAGTTTTGAAAAACAGGGCCTGGTGATCACCAAAACGCTGGGCGAAGGGTTATGGAGTCGTCTTTACGCCGCTGTGCGCGACGGCGAACAGCGCCAGCCGGTACTGGAAGCATTTATGCGGTTTGCCCGTCAGCATGCCTGCGAGCATCTGCCCTTTGTCAGGGACGCCGCGCATCCTGCGAAGGTTTTATTGCGTGAGTGACAAAGCTGCGCGATAGCAGGCAAAATCCCCTATAATGCGCAGCCTGTCGATTTACCATGAGAAGATCTCACCATGACTAACAACGATATTCTGCGCAGCGTGCGCTATATGCTCGATCTGAACGATGCCAAAATGGTGGCGATTTTTGCGCTGGCTGAATGTGAAGTGGCTCAGGCGGACATCACCAGTTGGCTGAAGAAAGATGAGGATGCGGCGTTTCGCCCCTGCCCCGATGTGGTGATGGGATATTTTCTTAACGGTTTAATTTTTCATCGCCGCGGAAAAAGTGAAGACGCGCCTGCGCCCTCCATCGAGCGCAAGATGAACAACAATATCTTTATGAAAAAGCTGCGCATCGCGTTTGATTTAAAAACTACCGACATTCCTGACGTGCTGAAAAAAGCCAACTTTACGGTCTCTCAGGCTGAGATTGGCGCGATCTTCCGCAAACCGGACCATAAAAACTACCGCGAGTGCGGTGACCAGATCCTGCGTAATTTTCTTAAAGGGCTGACGATGATTCATCGGCCCGCCACAGGTAAACCCGCTTAATCAGAAACGCTCTGACCGGAAGCAGCCCGCCTGTCATGCGGTCTGCTTCCGGTCAGGCTCAGGGGCGTTCACAGCCTGTTTCCAGCCCAGATGCCCTGCATTCCTTTCCCGCAACGGTTTACTCGCTGGCAAGGCCCGCCCCGGACTATCTTGCGCTGTTGCCTACCACCCAGCGCTTATGGACCCACAGCGACGCCATAATCACGATGGCTCCTGCGATAAAGCTTGGCCAGTGCGGCTTCTGCTGCCATATCGCCAGGTTCACCAATAAGCCGGCCGGAACGTGCATGTTATTCATAATGCCCAACGTGCCGGCATCGACCTGCGTCGCGCCGTAGTTCCACATAAAGTAGCCCAGCCCCGAAGCCGCGACGCCCAGCCAGACCAGAATGCCCCATTGCAGCGTCGTGGTAGGCAATTTATGGGGATTGCCCCAGGCTGCCCAGGCAACGATCGCAATCAGAACCGCGCCCAGATAAAACCATGAAAACGCCGTATGTTGCGGCATTGGACGGGTTTCCTGCAAACGTTTGTAGCCCACCATCCCCGCCGCAAAGCAGATATTCGCCAACTGGACCAGCAGCAGACCAAACCAGAAGTTATCGCTGACTTTGTCATAACGAATGATTGCCGCGCCAGCAACGGCCAGCAGCGCACTGAAAATGTAGCCCACGCGCAGGGGCCTTCGACTTATCAGGTCGTAGATTAAGGTGACATACAGCGGCGTCATTACGGTGAACAGCAGGAATTCTGACACGCTCAGATACAGATAGGCTTCAAAACTCAGCAAATACATAATGCCCAGCTGCAACATCCCTACCAGCATATAGAGCAAGAGCGTCGAAGGCCGATAGCCGCGCCAGCGCAGGAACGGCAGAAACACAATGGCGGCCAGCGCCAGGCGCATCAGCACTGAAAACCAGCTGTCCACTTGCCCGGCAAGGTATTCACCGATCAGGCTAAAGGAGAATGCCCACAGAATGGTAGTAACAATCAATAAAAGCACGGTAACAACCCCGAAATAAACAGAGCGTCAGTGTAAACAATGTCCTGAATCAGAGCTGCATTATCTGGTTGACATCTGGTTATTTACCAGGCGATCAGGCAACGATCCCTCACCCCGACTTTTATCCGCTCAGGAGAGCATGCCTGAGGTTAAAAATGGGCGAAAAAGCGCATCTGCCTGGCATTTTCGCGCCTTACTGTAATAAAACTGTAACAAATTTGTCATTCATCACAGTAACCCAGTCCGCCTCTGTCTATTCTCTGCGCGAAATGGTGCATTGCGAGCACCCTTTTTTCTTTCGACCCAACCTGCTGGGAATCAAAACCATAATGCGCCCGGAGGGCCACCCTAATGTTAAGTATTTTTAAACCTGCACCACACCAGCCTCAGGTGGCAGAGGATCGTATCGATCCACTCTACCGCCGCCTGCGCTGGCAAATTTTTATCGGTATTTTCTTTGGCTATGCGGCTTACTACCTCGTCAGAAAGAATTTTGCCCTGGCCATGCCTTATC
The DNA here is from genome assembly GCF_029967885.1 of Pantoea sp. V106_11. Taxonomy (NCBI): domain Bacteria; kingdom Pseudomonadati; phylum Pseudomonadota; class Gammaproteobacteria; order Enterobacterales; family Erwiniaceae; genus Pantoea; species Pantoea sp. V106_11. The sequence goes on along the minus strand of NZ_JASCAK010000002.1, from coordinate 25,784 downwards.
TGGTTGAACAGGGTTTCTCACGAGGCGATCTGGGGTTTGCGCTTTCCGGTATCTCCATCGCTTACGGCTTTTCCAAGTTTATTATGGGCTCGGTGTCCGACCGCTCTAATCCACGGGTCTTTTTACCCGCAGGATTGATCCTGGCCGCTTTCGTGATGCTGTTCATGGGGTTTGTTCCCTGGGCAACCTCCAGCATCATGGTGATGTTTGTGCTGTTGTTTATTTGTGGCTGGTTTCAGGGAATGGGCTGGCCACCCTGCGGACGCACTATGGTGCACTGGTGGTCGCAAAAGGAACGCGGCGGCATTGTCTCGGTGTGGAACTGTGCCCATAACGTCGGCGGCGGCATTCCTCCCCTGCTGTTTCTGCTGGGAATGGCCTGGTTTAACGACTGGAAGGCGGCCCTTTATATGCCGGCCTTTGGCGCCATTGTCATCGCCATCCTGGCCTTTGCCCTGATGCGGGATACGCCGCAGTCCTGCGGTCTGCCGCCCATCGAAGCCTACAAAAACGATTATCCGGCTGACTACAACGAAAGCCATGAAGAAGAGTTCACAGCGAAACAAATCTTCATGAAGTATGTTCTGCCGAATAAATTACTTTGGTATATCGCCCTGGCAAACGTGTTTGTTTATCTGCTGCGTTACGGCATTCTGGACTGGTCACCGACTTACCTCAAAGAGGTGAAACACTTCACGCTGGATAAGTCGTCCTGGGCTTACTTCTTCTATGAGTATGCGGGGATCCCTGGCACGCTACTGTGCGGCTGGATGTCCGATAAGGTGTTTCGCGGAAACCGTGGCGCGACGGGCGTGTTCTTTATGACGCTGGTGACCATCGCAACGGTGGTTTACTGGTTAAATCCGCCGGGTCATCCCGGTGTGGACATGGCCTGTATGATTATTATTGGCTTCCTGATCTACGGGCCGGTGATGCTGATAGGACTCCACGCGCTGGAGCTGGCGCCGAAAAAAGCCGCCGGGACGGCCGCGGGCTTTACCGGGCTGTTCGGTTATCTGGGAGGATCGGTTGCAGCCAGCGCCATTGTGGGTTACACGGTGGACTATTTTGGCTGGGATGGCGGATTTTTAGTCATGATTGTGGGCTGTGTGCTGGCAGTGATTTTGTTGCTGCTCACCATGGTCAGCGAGCATAAACACAAGCAAAAACTGGCCTAGCCGTCAGAAGGCCGGTTAACCGGCCTTCTGCTCAGGCGCACTACGATAAATACAACTTTCTGAGCGTCGCCGGCACGGCATCCTCAACATTGCTGCCAATCACTTCCAGCTCTGGCAGGGTATCTTTCAGGCGCTGGTGCGCATTAGCCATAATGCAGCCCTTGCCCGCCATACTCAGCATTTCGACGTCGTTCATACCATCACCAAAGGCAATACAGTCTTTCAGCGTAAAGCCTAACTGTTTTGCCACAGATTCGAGCGCGTGGCCTTTTGAAACGCCGCCCGCCATCACTTCCAGACAGGTGGGCAGTGAAAAACTGACGTTGACCCTGTCTCCCCAACGCGCTTCAATCGCCAGCTCCATTGGAATAAGGTGTTCAGGCTCTTCGCAGGTGAAAAAGACTTTGCTGATGCCGTCAGTGGGCAATATGCCCGGTTCATAAACCTGATAATGAAAATCAGATTCGCGAAAGTAATCTTTCTCTGCCGGACTGCAGCGGCTGACAAACCACTCATCGTCACGATAAACATGCGTCAGCACTTCCGGATGATGGTACTGCAGGCCGAACAGGTCCTGGGCGATATCCCAATCCAGGTTATGGCTAAAAATCAGTTCGCCGGCTGGATTATGCACGCGGGCACCGTTTGACGTAATCATATACGCCGGAATCCCCAGCTTGTCGCGCATTTGTCCGACATCAATGTGATGTCGGCCCGTGGCGAAAATAAAGTGAATGCCTTTTGCCACCAGCTGCTGCAACGTTTCTCGGGCATCAGGCGTGAGGCGGTGTTCGGGTGAGAGCAGTGTGCCGTCCAGGTCGGACACAACAATGTGGTACATGAAAACCTCGGGTATCTGTGTCGGTTGGCCGTAGCCGGTAATGTAAACGGATAACTAGTGATGCGATAAAAAGAAATCGACGATCCCATTCAATGCTTCGGCGCGCATGCTGTCTTTTTCAAACAGAATCTCGTGGCGTGCACCTTTAATAACCTGGGGCTTATCGCCCTCACAGGGATGACCGGCTGCCGCCATGGCGGCGCAAAACAGATCTTGTGAGCGGTTATCCACCACGCTGTCTTCGCTTGCCTGAAGCAGCAGTAGCGGCGTCGTTATTTTATCAACCTGACTGAATATGTTGCGTCCGGCATGAATGCCTTCCCGAACCCAGTGATAGGTGGGACCGCCAACACGAATCGCCGGGTCGTCCGCATAAAAACGCAGGCTGCGACGATAACGTTCATGACTGTGCGTCAGACGGTTAATGCCAAAGGGATGAGCCCGCCAGCGCCCCGTGCCTAATGCATAACCATCGCGAACGGCAGGTCGTTTCTCTGCCCAGTCGAGGATCTTATGCGCCAGAAAAGAGGGTAACGGCAGCGCGATGCCAAACATCGGCGCAACCAGAGCCGCAGCGTGAAACGCGCCAGGCTGACGCGCCAGGAACAGGGCCAGAATTGCGCCCCCCATTGAATGCGCCAACGCATAACGTTGTTGATAATGACGGCTCACAATCTCTTTCAGATAGAGCGTTTCAAGGTCATCAACATAGTGGGAAAACTCCACCACATGTCCAAGATGCGAATCATCCAGCAGCCGATCGGATCGCCCCTGACCACGGTGATCGAGCACGATCACATCGAACCCACAGTGAAACAGATCGTAGGCCAGCTCGGGATATTTAACGTAGCTCTCAATGCGCCCGGGAACGATTACAATCACGCGCTTGTGTTGCGGTGAAATGAACCGAACGTAACGCAAGGTCAGATTTTCAACACCGGTAAATTCACACTCTTCACGGCTGTGCCAGAAATCAAGCAGTGGGCCGGTCGCGAAGGCAGCGAAGGCCTTTTCGCGTTGCAGCCAGCTTGCTCTGTGTTGCTTCATCCGCCCTCCTGATTGCCGGAAAAAAAGAGTCTGAACGGCCGCATGATGTCCATAGCCCTGCGCAGCATTCTGGCGTATTGTGTCACACTTCAGACGTGACAGGGAGTACAACCCATGACCATCGAATGGTGGCTGACTTATCTTCTTACCACCACAATTCTTAGCCTTTCACCCGGCTCTGGTGCCATTAACACCATGAGCACGGGCATCAGCCACGGTTATCGTGGTGCGGTCGCGTCTATTTCAGGCCTGCAAGTTGGTCTTGCCCTGCATATCGCCCTGGTGGGGATCGGTCTTGGGGCGCTTTTTTCCCAGTCGCTGCTGGCGTTTGAGATTTTAAAGTGGGCCGGTGCAGGCTATCTGGTCTGGTTGGGCATCCAACAGTGGCGCACTGCGGGCGCGATTGACCTCAACGCTATGTCGAAAGCCATGCCGCGTCGTCGCCTGTTCAAGCGGGCAGTAATGGTGAACCTGACGAATCCCAAAAGCATTGTGTTTCTGGCGGCGCTGTTTCCCCAGTTTATCCTGCCTCACCAGCCGCTGATGCTGCAGTATCTGGTGCTGGGCGTCACAACCGTTCTGGTGGATATCATCGTCATGATTGGCTATGCCACATTAGCCACGCGCATTGCAGGATGGATCAAAGGGCCCAGGCAGATGAAGCTAATGAACCGCATTTTCGGCGGCTTATTCATCGCGATTGGGGGACTGCTGGCCAGCGCCAGACGTATCGCCTGACCCGGCTGAGGCTGCCGCACGACAGTGACGCTGTCGGCGGCTTGCCGTAACGACTGACGTGTCCGGTAAGCGACTCTCAGCGCGACAGGATCAGATGAATGCCAAAACCGGCAAACAGCACGCCCGCAACACCGTCTACCCACTTCGCAGCACGTTGATACTTATCCCGCATCCACGGCAGGGCAAAAACAGCCGCGACCAGGGAAAACCAGGCGAAGGTTTCAACGCTTATCAGGACGAACAGCCCCCAGCGTTCCAGCCCCCCCACATCGTTACCGATAAACAAGGAAAAGACGCTACCAAAGTAGATAACCGCTTTGGGATTCGACAGGTTGGTCAGCAGGCCTTTAATAAAGCTCATGCCTTTCCTGGGCAGTTCGACGACAGGTTCCTGCTGTACGGGCTGTTTGTGGCGCTGACGGGCTGAGCCAATTAACTGCCAACCCATTAGAGTCCGCCACCGACCATGATGATTTGGTGTAGCCAGGCCATCTTTTGCAAAATCAGATGCAGGCCCATCAACGCTACCGCGGCCCAGATCATGACCGCCAGGGTAATGCCCAGAACGCCCAACATCGCTTCTTTGCGCGAACGGCTGGCGGCGGTTTGCGAGACAAAAAAGAAATCCGGGCCGGGACTCATCAGGGCAACAAGATGGACCAGGGCAATCGTGCCGAACAAAATCAACATGGTAACTCCTCTTTACTCTTCATCGAGATGTTCTTTAATCATCAGCAAAAACGGCTTACCGAAACGTTCCAGTTTGCGGTGCCCCACGCCGTTCACGCTGAGCATTTCTGAGGCGCTCACCGGCATCTGCTCTGCCATCTCCAGCAAGGTTGCATCGTTAAACACAACGTAGGGCGGAATATTCTCTTCGTCGGCTATCGCTTTACGCAGTTTACGCAGCTTGGCAAACAGCTTGCGGTCGTAGTTGCCGCCATACACTTTGGCCGACCCGCTGCTTTTCGGTCTGGCGGTAATCAGTCTTGGCACCGCCAGCATCAGCGGAACTTCACCGCGCAATACCGGTCGGGCCGCTTCAGTTAGCTGCAGCGCAGAATGCATGGCGATGTTTTGCGTCACCAGCCCCAGATGAATCAGCTGACGCAGGACGCTGACCCAATGCTCGTGGCTGTTTTCTTTACCCAGCCCATAAACGGGCAGCTTGTCGTGTCCCTGTTCGCGGATGCGATGATTATTGGCACCGCGCAATACTTCAACAATGTAGCCCATACCAAAGCGCTGGCCGACGCGATAAATACTGGAGAGTGCCTTTTGGGCTTCCACCAGGCCGTCATAGCGCTTAGGCGGATCGAGGCAAATATCGCAGTTCCCGCAGGGCTGCTGACGTCCTTCACCAAAGTAGTTCAGCAGCACCAAACGACGGCAGGTCTGCGCTTCGGCAAAAGCATTCATCGCATTCAGCTTGTGACGTTCAATATCCTGTAACGGGCCAGGCTGCTTCTCTTCCAGGCATTTGCGCAGCCAGGCCATATCAGCAGGATCGTAGAGCATCATGGCTTCTGCCGGCAGGCCGTCACGTCCGGCACGTCCTGTTTCCTGATAATAGGATTCAATGTTGCGTGGAATATCAAAGTGCACCACAAAACGCACGTTCGGCTTGTTGATGCCCATCCCAAATGCCACGGTCGCCACCACGATTTGCAAATCGTCGCGCTGAAACGCTTCCTGTACGCGGGCGCGCTGGGCGCTGTCGATTCCGGCATGATATGCCCCAACGCTTAACCCCCGGCTTTGCAGACGTGCGGCGGTATCCTCAACTTTTGCCCGGCTGTTACAGTAAATAATGCCGCATTTACCGCGCTGATCCTGTACGTAACGCAGCAGCTGCTCAGTGGGTTTAAATTTTTCCACCAGCGTGTAACGAATATTGGGGCGGTCAAAACTGCTGATTTGAATCAGCGGATCCTGCATATGCAGCAGGTTAATGATATCAAGACGGGTCGTTTCGTCAGCGGTCGCTGTCAGCGCCATGACGGGCAGATCGGGAAAGCGCTGGCGCATCTGTCCCAGCGCGCCATATTCCGGTCGGAAATCATGTCCCCATTGGGAAATACAGTGCGCCTCATCAACGGCCAGCATACAGGGCTGCCAGTGCGCCAGACTGTCAAGAAAGTTGTCCATCATCAGACGTTCTGGCGCGATATAGAGCAGCTTCACGCGCCCGTTGCGGCAATCGGCCATGACAACCTGCTGCTGCTCGCGCGTCATGGTCGAGTTCAGACAGGCCGCGGCCACGCCGTTTGCCAGGAGCTGATCCACCTGATCTTTCATCAGGGAGATGAGTGGCGACACCACCAGTGTCAGCCCATCGCGCACCAGCGCCGGAATCTGATAGCAGAGTGATTTACCGCCGCCGGTCGGCATCACCACCAGGCAATCCCGCCCGCTCAGCGCTTCATTTATGATTGTCTGCTGACCGGGACGAAACTGCTGGTAGCCGAAGGTATCCTGCAATACCTGCTGCGCCAACGCTTCCTGATTAAGAACTGCCGAGGTTGCCACTGTATTCCTGACTTAATGGTTGGTTAGAACAAATCGTTAAGGGTCACACCTACGCCTAAACGAGTCTGACGGTGGTTATAGTCAATGAGAGATTCACCATAGCCGCTAAACAGCTGGGTGTAAAAACGCACGTGCTGGGTGATGGGATAACTCCAGCCCAGCGTAGCGCCGCCGTAACCGCTATTCCAGTTATAGTTGCCTTCCACGCTGAAAATGCTGTCACCCATCGCATAGCCCACTTTCGCCCGATAGTAGCCCATGTATTTTGTAATATCCGGGTTATCGTCCGTGCTGGCGCTCTCAGAAATACGGAACCAGGGTTTGATCTCTGCGAGGAAATTACCGTTTTGCGCCATCAGGCGGGTATAAACACGGTTCCAGCTGCGTGACGTGGGATCGCTACGGCCATTGGACTGATGATTCACGCCCACTTCAACATCACGTAGCGTCCAGCCGGCAAACGAATAATCGGTCGCCCAGCCCAGGAAAATCTGCGGCTCATAGTTTGTCTCGCGGAAGGGCGACGACTCTTTTTTATTGGATAGCTGCCACCATGAGCGCTGAGTATAGGACGCGGCTAACACGGAGTTGTCACCCAGGATGCCGCGCCACAGTGGAAATGCCAGACTAAGCTGGAATTTCACTTCGTCCTTACGGGCATTCTGCGCCCAGTTATAAGAGGAAATCGCCTCTTTATTAATGTCGCTAGTGTACGTGTAAAGCAGATAGTTATTTTCGTAAGGATAAAGCACAAACGGGTTGTCATGCTGCTCCAGCAGGTTGGCAATAATGCTGCCACGAACCTGGGGTGCATCGTGAACGTGTTTGATCGTGGCTTCGTCCGCCTGCGCCAAAGCAGGAAGTAACATTGCCGCCAGCAAGGCGCGATGCTTACGCATAGGATTCTCCAGTGGAAACTGCGTATTCATAAAAGCGAATGGGTGTTGTAAAAAGCAGGACATTCTACACACAAATGTGAGCGAACATCAGCGCTGATTTCCTAAACTGGAAACCCTGTCGAGCGAAGCATAGAATAAACAACTCATTAACATCTACAGTTCATTTGTCAGCTGTTCAGGACTAAACACCATGTCATCCGTGCTATTGACTCAGCAGGACGCTCGCCGCCTGGTCGGTGAAATTTTTATTTATCATATGCCGTTTAACCAGGCACTTGGTCTGGAACTGGATCACCTTGACGCCGACTACGCTGAAATCAGTTTTGTGAACAAAACCATGCTGGTCGGCAATGCCGCTCAACAGATTCTCCACGGTGGGGTCACCGCCGCCGTACTGGACGTGGCGGCAGGCATGGTGTGCGTCAGTCATGCCTTGACGCGTGAGGAAACAATCAGTGAGGAAATGCTCCGCCAGCGACTGTCTCGCATGGGAACGATTGATATGCGGGTAGACTATCTGCGTCCCGGTCGCGGCGAGCGTTTTATCGCCACTAGTCGTTTACTGCGTGCCGGCAATAAAGTCTCTGTGGCGCGGGTGGAGTTACACAATGATCAGGGCGTTTACATCGCGACCGCCACAGCCACCTATCTGACAGGTTGATCACAGAACTGAACGCGTGGCAGCGTTTGAGTACTGCCACGCGTTATCCTGCCTGAATCAAAACATAGTATTGGTGTTCGCCGACGTCGCCGGTACAGCCTGAATCACATCCCAGTGCTCGACAATTTTGCCGTTTTTCACGCGAAAAATATCCGTAACGGCCTGGCCACGATCGTGTTCACCGTTGGTGGAGTGAACATGCAGCCAGACCAAATCGCCATCGGTCGCACTTCGGACGATGCGTGCTTTTGACTGCGGGTTTTTCCTGAAATAGTCGGTAAAAAAGTTAACAAGCGGTGCCTTGCCGTTTGGCACGCCGGGATTGTGCTGACGGTAATTATCCGCGATAACCCGGGCCGCTTCAGCGACCTTGTGGTGATTAAAAAATTGATCATAGAAATGGATCACCAGTGCACGATTGGCCTCTTCCACCTTGATATCGCGGCCTTCGCCAGGTTGTGCCGCGTAAACTGCACCCGCGGTCAGGATACCTGCCGCCAGCAACAGGGTTTTCAGAAAAGCTACCATCATTATTCTCCTTGATCGTTCGTCATAGCGCTGGTCGCGAGGCACCAGATTTTGAGTACACAGGGATTGCCTGACGTCTGTCGAATGCGATACAGGGTTTCGCTCGGACACCTGGTCACAAAAATAGACTGACGTCGTGACGGATGTTACATTCGCGCAAAATGGATAACAAGAAGTCACACCAGAGTGACTTAATCACCTGAAAGTGACGCTTAGCGATGCACAGGAACCGACACGATGCCCAAATCTTCACCCGCAACCTTTACGTATCAACAACCGTGCCCCATCCGGGATGTGCTTGACCGGATAGGCGACAAATGGAGTTTATTGATTCTCGAAGCGCTGGCCGAACAGACCTTACGTTTCAATGAACTTCACCGTCATATTGGCGATGTTGCCCGTCAGGTGCTGTCACGCAGTCTGAAACGGCTGGAAATGGATGGCTATATCCTGCGCACACTTTATCCGGAAGTGCCGCCGCGCGTTGAGTACAGCCTGACGGATTTAGGCCGTTCATTTCTCGAACCCATGCAGCAATTAATTGCATGGGCAGATAACAATCATCAGGCCATCTGCCTTTCTCGCCAGCGCGCGCTGGAGCAGGAGAAAGACTGACCCAGCATTATCGCCAGATCGGGCTACAGAGATAACGAGGACTGCGTTACCATTGCGGCCCTCTGTCACGCCGCTGTATTTCAGTGACCTCCGGTACAGTACGAAATTTCAGGATGAATTATGGATACCCAGCAAACCCGTCAGGGCATCGGCTTTGCGCTTGGCGCTTACTTTATTTGGGGCATTGCGCCCGCCTACTTCAAATTAGTGAAGGCCGTACCGGCGACTGAAATCATGACCCACAGGGTGATCTGGTCAGCACTGTTCATGGTGTTACTGATTACCCTGAGTCGCAGTTGGGGACAGGTCAGAAGCGTGCTGCGCCAGCCAAAAAAAGTGCTGCTACTGGCCCTTACGGCGGTAACGGTAGGGGGAAACTGGTTGCTGTTTATCTGGGCGGTGAACAATCAGCATATGCTTGAAGCCAGCCTGGGCTATTTTATCAACCCGTTGATTAACGTTGTGTTTGGCATGATTTTCCTGCGTGAACGTTTCCGTCGCCTGCAGTGGCTGGCGGTCGCCCTGGCGGCTGGCGGCGTGCTTCTGCAACTGTGGAAATTTGGCTCAGTGCCGGTGATTGCCTTAGGGCTGGCGTTCAGCTTCGCGTTTTATGGCCTGATGAGGAAGAAAATCCAGGTCGATGCTCAGAGCGGCATGCTGATAGAGACGCTGTGGCTGTTTCCGCTGGCCGCGCTCTATCTGTTTGGCTTTGCTGACAGCAGCACCAGCCACCTTAGCGCGAACCCCATGAGCCTGAACCTGTTACTGATCGCCGCAGGCATAGTCACCACGATTCCGCTGATGTTCTTCGCCGCGGCTTGTACCCGACTGCGCCTGTCAACGGTGGGCTTCTTTCAGTATCTGGGCCCTACGCTGATGTTCTTGCTGGCGGTGCTGTTTTATGGTGAAACCGTTACGCCAGATAAAATGGTAACCTTCGGCTTTATCTGGCTGGCTCTGTTGGTCTTTATTCTGGATGCCGTGACGTTTTCAGCGCGGAGCCGAATGCGCAAAGCGTGAAAGAAAGCGCGCCATTGCCGGCCCGGTCAGTAAGATGGTGAATAATCGCAGGGTCTGCATCGCCATCACAAAAGCCATATCTACCCGGCTTCCGGCAGCGATAATCGCCACCGTGTCCAGCCCGCCTGGGCTGGTGGCGAGATACGCCGTCATCAGGTCAATATGCAACACGCGGGTTAACATCCATGCCAGCCCACCGCACAGCAGCATCAGGCCAAAAATGGACAGCAGCATCTGCGGCAGCGTGCTTAACGCCAGCCTGAAGATCGGCCGGGTGAAACGTAACCCCACGCTCCAGCCAATCATGGCGTACGCCAGGGCAAGCAGCCATTCTGGCATCTGAAGCACCGCCGTACCGGTTGAATGCAGGGTTGCACCGATCAGCGCAGGTATCAGTAACGCGCCAGATGGGATACGCAGCCATGGGCCAAGCCATGCGCTGCAAACCACCAGGCACATTGTCACCAGGAAACCGCTGTTAAGCGCCGGAAACCACACCAGCGAGCCGGCATGACCGCCATCGCCCAGCCCGATCCGCGCCACCATGGCCGCCGCGCCCGCCACAAACAGCACCCGCAGATACTGCATGAACGCAACCAGCCGGACGTCCGCGCCAAATTCGCCCGCCATCGCGACCATCGCAGAGGCACCACCAGGGGAAGATCCCCATGCGCCCGTCGGGCCCGGAAGCTGGCTGAAACGCACCAGCAGAAAACCCGACAGCCCGCTGGCGGCCAGCGTCAGCAGCAGGACCGCTAACACGACTGGCCAGTCCTGCAGCAGCGGCGTCAGGATAGAAGGTGACAGGCTTTGCGCAATCATGCAGCCCAGCACCGCCTGCGACAGCAGAAATAACCGCTTGTTAATACGCAGTGTGGCACCGGACAGGCCCATGACCACGCCAACGATCATGGGTCCCAGCAACAGGGCGGCCGGCACGTGAAAATACTGGAAGATTGCGCCAAGTAATACAGATGACACTAACAGCAGCAGCCATTGCCAGCGCAACGAAAGAGCGTCCATAGAATGATTAATCAATTATGAAAATTGAGCGGCTAGAGTAGCAGAATTAAGGCGGCAGGCCAGCAAAATGGGCCGTATTAACAGCCCGTGCTGATGATTAAAGCCAGTTTTTACGCTTGAAATAGAGATAAGGTGCCAGGCCTGCAAGCATCATCAGGCAAATGGCGCCAGGATAACCAAAGCTCCACTTCAGTTCAGGCATAAACTCAAAGTTCATGCCGTAGCTGGATGCCACCAGCGTCGGCGGCAGGAAAACCACGGATACCACCGAGAAGATCTTGATGATGCGGTTCTGCTCTATGTTGATAAAGCCCATCGCCGCCTGCATCAGGAAGTTGACCTTTTGAAACAGCGACTCATTGTGGGGCAGCAGAGATTCGATATCGCGCAGGATCTCGCGCGCCTGCTCCAGCTGATTACCCGGCAAACGGGCTTTTCGGACCAGAAAATTAAGCGCACGCTGCGTATCCATCAGACACAAGCGCACCTTCCAGCCGATATCTTCCAGCTCGGCTAAACGCGAGAGTGCCTGGTCGTATTCCTCACCCTGCTGGCCTTCCATGATGACGCGGCTGAGCTTTTCCAGTGCGCTGTAAATGTTCTCAATTTCATCTGCCAGTTGTTCGATTTTCGTCTCGAACAGATCAAGCAGCAGCTCATAGGCATTGCCATCGATCAATGTCTGGTTACGGGCACGCATTCGATAAAGACGAAAAGCGGGAAGCTCGCGCTCGCGCAGCGTATATAAACGCCCTTCGCGGATGGTAAACGCAACGGTGGAGTTACCGGCGTGATCTTCGGCATCTTCAAAAAAGAAGAAGGAGTGAATGTGCAGGCCGTCTTCATCTTCGAAGAAACGCGCCGAGGCTTCGATATCTTCCAGTTCAGGGCGCGTTGCCAGGCTCTGGCCCAGTTCAGATTGCACGCGGTCGCGCTCGCCTTCTTCAGGCTCGACCAGGTCAACCCACACTGACGTGGTCAGTTTATCGCTTTCATCTTCCAGTTCCAGACGCGTCAGGCGACTGTTATCAAGTTTAAATGCGCTCAGCATAGCAAGACTCCCCATTGCAGACTTTATGGGACAACGCTGTCGGCCGGTCTGAATGCAGACCCGCGAACCTGAACACGGATAAAGGATAAATCAGTGCTGACTCGTGCGACGGATTAAAAAGGGAGGTCGCTGATAACCGCTAAGGCTACCAGCGTAATGAGATAGCCTTAGATGTTATTCCTGAAAACCAGGTTAATGAGCCAGCATCGACTGGGCGTGTCCAAGGCATTGTCCTCTCATGATAATAGTGCGCGCATGTTACGCTGAGACGAAAAAGTCGTCAACCAGCGCCTAGACGGTTTCCAGTTTAGCGTAGGCGGCCACCAGCCACTTGATCCCCTGGCCCTGAAACGCCACCTGCAAGCGGCTGTGTTCTCCGCTGCCTTCGAGATTCACAATAGTGCCTTCACCAAATTTGGCGTGGCGAACGCGTTGCCCCAGGGCGAATCCCGTGTCGTTTTTGCTGATCGGTGTGCCCATGCGCTGATGACTGACCGGTCGCGTCACACTGGCGCGTAAACGGACTTCTTCAATACAGGCTTCAGGCAGTTCGCCAATAAAACGTGAAGGTCGATGGTAGACTTCTTTACCGTAAAGACGACGGGTTTCCGCATAGGTCAGCGTCAGCTTCATCATGGCACGCGTGACGCCGACGTAAGCCAGGCGACGCTCTTCTTCCAGTCGCCCGCCTTCATCCAGCGCCATCTGGCTCGGGAACATGCCCTCTTCCATCCCGACAATAAACACCTGGCTAAACTCCAGGCCTTTCGCGGAGTGCAACGTCATCAGCTGCACCGCATCCTGCCATTTGTCCGCCTGGCCTTCCCCGGCTTCGAGAGCCGCATGAGAAAGGAATGCCTGCAGCGGCATCAAATCTTCGTCTTCATCCTGGTAGCTGAACTGGCGCGTTGCCGTCACCAGTTCTTCCAGGTTTTCGATACGGGCCTGGCCCTTTTCACCCTTTTCCTGCTCGTACATGATCCACAGGCCAGAATCCTTGATGACTCTGTCGGTCTGCACGTGCAGCGGCATATCCACGGTTTCGCTTGCCAGCGAATCCACTAACTCACAGAAGCGTTGCAGCGCAGAGGCCGCACGACCGGCCAGGGCGCGCGACTGAAGCAGCTCGCGCGTTGCCTGCCATAAGGTCATCTGCTTTTCCCGAGCCGTCTGACGCACCACATCCAGCGTGCGGTCGCCCACACCACGCGTTGGCGTATTCACCACGCGCTCAAAGGCGGCGTCGTCGTTGCGGTTGGCCATCAGTCGCAGATAAGCCAGCGCGTCCTTGATTTCCTGACGTTCGAAAAAGCGCATACCGCCATAGATACGGTACGGCATGCTGGCCTGTAGCAGGGCTTCTTCCAGCACACGCGATTGGGCATTGCTGCGATACAGGATGGCGCAATCCGCCAGCGCATTGCCGTTTTCCATCCAGGCCTTGATACGGTTGACCACAAAGCGGGATTCATCCAGCTCGTTAAAGGCGCAGTAAACCGAAATGGGCTCACCATCGCTGCCGTCAGTCCACAGTTCTTTCCCCAGTCGGCCGTTGTTATTGGCGATCAGGGCATTCGCTGACTTCAAAATGTTGTTGGTCGAGCGGTAGTTTTGCTCCAGGCGAATGGTATCCGCGCCGGGAAAATCCTTTAAAAAGCGCTGAATGTTTTCGACCTGCGCACCGCGCCAGCCGTAAATTGACTGATCGTCGTCACCCACGATAATCACTTTGCCGCTGTCGCCCGCCAGCATGCGAATCCAGGCGTACTGAATATTGTTGGTATCCTGAAACTCATCCACCAGAATGTTACTGAAGCGCTCACGGTAATGATTCAGGATATGGGGTTTGTTTAACCACAGCTCGTGAGCACGCAGCAACAGTTCAGCAAAGTCGACCAGCCCGGCGCGATCGCAGGCTTCCTGGTAGGCCTGGTATATCCGCAGCCAGGTTTGTTCGACCGGATTGCCGTAGCTTTCAATATGCTTGGGCCGCAAACCTTCATCTTTCTTGCCGTTGATGTACCACATGCCCTGGCGCGCCGGCCACTGCTTCTCATCCAGGTTCATCGCCTTAATCAGGCGCTTGAGCAGGCGCAGCTGGTCTTCACTGTCGAGGATCTGGAAATCCTGCGGCAGGCCTGCGTCAAGATGATGCGCGCGCAGCAGGCGGTGTGCCAGACCGTGGAACGTGCCTATCCACATTCCCCCCTGGCTGGTACCAATGAGCTGCTCAATACGGTGGCGCATCTCTGCGGCCGCCTTGTTGGTAAAGGTCACGGCCATAATGGAGTATGGGGAGCAGTTTTCTACCGACAGCAGCCAGGCAATGCGGTGCACCAGAACGCGTGTTTTTCCGCTGCCCGCGCCCGCCAGCACCAGCAGGTTACTGCGCGGCGCCGCAACGGCCTCGCGCTGTTTGTCATTCAAACCGTCGAGCAGTTCAGAAACGTCCATAAGCACCAATAAGTCAGAAAATGCGAAGCATAAGACTGGATAAATTTACAGCCATTATAACAGCGAGGTGAGTGATGCCAACTGGGAAATTTCAACGTGTGGCAGCAGACGGGCATCCTCGATCTGCATGAGATTACCCTCACGAAGGTTAATCCAGCAGGCCTGCATGCCAAAACGAATCGCGCCTGCCACATCGGTGGTGAGATCGTCGCCAACGTGCAGAATGTGTTCCGGGGCGATATTAAGACGTTGCGCGGCCAGCTGATACATATCCAGCCACGGCTTAGCGCGCCCGTCTGGCCCCGCCCGGAGTGAAAACTGGAAGTAGTGTGCCAGCCCGAGTTTTTCAGGCTGCGCGTTGCCATTGGTGATCGCCACCAGCGGCACTTTCTTCGCCAGGGCGTTCAGCGTGTCATGGGTTTCAGCAGGCATATCGACCTGGCTGCGCCACTGATGGAACACATCCATAACTTGCGTCGCGCCCGCCGCGGCTTCGGATGGCGTTAAACCGGCCTGGCACATGACATGTTCAACTGAACGCCGACGCCACTCAGAGACATCATGGTAGATCTCAGGTTCGCTTGCACGTAACTGACTGCGCGAGTCGGCTACGTCTTCCGGCGTTATGGCTCGCAGCGCAGGGTGGAAAGCCTGCAGCGCAGCATGAGAGGCTTCCGTGGTTTTACGGATCACCGGATAGTTGTCGTAGAGCGTGTCGTCTAGATCGAAAGTGATCGCTTTGATGTCACGCAGAGGGCGATAAAACTTCATTCACTCTTTCCTCGTTTGGCGCGGGGATGCGCAGCATCGTACACCGATGCCAGATGCTGGAAATCAAGATGGGTGTAAATTTGGGTGGTCGACAGATTCGCATGGCCCAGTAATTCCTGCACCGCGCGCAGATCGCCACTCGACTCCAACAAATGGGTGGCAAAAGAGTGGCGCAGCTTATGGGGATGTATATGACTGGAAAGACCCTGCTTAATTCCCCACTCGGCAAAGCGTTTCTGGACGTTGCGCGCAGAGATACGAGAGCCACGGCTGGAGAGAAACAGCGCATCATCCCCAGGGTTAAACGCGGTGCGTAGCGGCAACCACTGCTGGATCCAGCTGACGGCGGTGCGACCGATCGGCACGCGCCGCTCCTTGCTGCCTTTACCTAAAACCCAAACCTCTCCCGCCTCAAGATCGACATGGGGGCAGTCCATATTGACCAGCTCGGAAAGACGTAACCCTCCGCCGTACATCACTTCCAGCATCGTACGATCGCGGATCGCCAGCGGATCGGTGAGATCAATCTCCAGCAACTGGTTAACGTCATCAACATCGATATTTTTCGGTAGATGACGACCGTTGCGCGGCGTGGCGATCCCTTTCGCCGGATTAGCCGCCAGCATGTCGCGGCTCACCTGCCAGTCAAGGAAACTGCGTAATGCGGAAAGACGTAATGCCAGACTGCTTGCAGCCAGACCTGCACGACGGCTGCGGGCGGCCATGCTACGCACCATGGCGGGATCGAGCTGTGACCACGCGCTGATTTTCATCTCATCGGCAATCGTCACCAGTGCGGCAAGCTGACGCGCGTAGCTGCTCAGGGTAAGCGGGCTGAGCTGGCGTTCAACCTTCAGGTGGCGCAGAAAGCCGTCAACGGTCTCCTGCAACACGCTGCTCATGCGCGCTCCACCCAGCGTTCCAGCAGCGCAGGTATCATCTGCGAAAGGTGCTGAAGCAGTAAGGTGCCCATGCCCGACTGATAGTGCAGGCTGTCACGGCTACTGAAGATAATGATGCCAAGCTCGCCCTCATCACCCATCAGGGACATGGCGACTGAACCAATGGCCTTTGCCTGAGGCAGCAGCAGCAGCAGTTCCGGGCCATTGATATTCCCCAGATAGTGCTGCTCATTACCGAAGCGCTGAATGCGTAACGGTTCGAAAGCCTGACGGGCCAGGCCAAGCTGCACAAAGTCAGACGGCGCACCCAGTCGCCACTTGTCGTTAAACAAGCGGATATTGGCTCCCGCCAGTCCGAGATCGCGCGCCCAGCGATGCAGGCGATTAAGCATATCCTGGAGTGAGCTGGCGGCGGCCAGGTGACTTTGCAGTGAAAGCAGACGTGAGAATAACTGTTGATTTGCGGTCGCCTGCTCCATCAGCAGCGTAATTTCTTCTTCCAGACGCTGGATGTGATTGCGCTGGCGCGCCATGTGCCATTCCACCAGCGATACGCTGCCGCGAACCGGGTGCGGTACCGCCATCTGTTCCACCTGACGGGCGTTGCGCATAAAGAAATCAGGATTCTGACGCAGATAATCACTGACGGCCTGATCGTCCAGCAGGACAGTATTTTCCACCTGCTCTTCGATATTTTTCATAAGTGAATAAACCCATCGTAGACATGTGTGGCCGGACCGGTCATGTAGAGCGGCTGTCCGACGCCTTTCCAGGCGATATGTAACGTGCCGCCTGGTAAATCAACGCGTACTTTCTGACTTAAAATACCCTGCTGGATACCGCAGGCAACCGCCGCACAGGCACCGCTACCGCACGCCTGGGTTTCCCCTGCACCGCGTTCATAAACACGCAGCCGGATGTGTTCAGGGCTGATAATTTCCATAAAGCCCACGTTGACGCGCTCCGGAAAACGCTCATGGCTTTCCAGGACCGGTCCCAGAAGCTCAACCTGGGCCGTTTTCGTGCTTTCCACCTGGATTACGCAGTGAGGGTTGCCCATGGAGACGGCACCAAACATCACCGTTTGTTCCGCCACGCGTAACAGGTAAAGGTTTTCGGCTTTATTGGCGCGGAAAGGCACCTGCTGGGGTTCGAAATTTGGCTCGCCCATATTCACACGTACCAGATCGTCTGGTGTCACGCTCAGAACCATGCGACCAGCCTGGGTGCTCACGCGAATATCGCTTTTATTCGTCAGCCCTTTTAACTGAACAAAACGGGCGAAGCAGCGGGCGCCATTCCCACACTGCGCGACTTCACTCCCGTCTGCATTAAAAATGCGGTAGTGAAAGTCGAGATCGGGATCGTAAGGCGGCTCAACGACCAGCAGCTGATCGAAGCCAATCCCGAGATGGCGATCGGACAGCCGGCGGATCAATTCCGGCGAAAAAAAGACATTTTGCGTTACGGCATCCACAACCATGAAATCATTGCCGAGACCGTGCATTTTGGAGAACTGCATTTTTTGCTCCGCCGGATGCGCCATAAGTGTTATTTCATTTGTGAGCTTGAGCTTGAACCACCCGTCACCAGACCACCTACATCCGCTTTAGACGCGTCGGCTTTCTGTTTTTGCGTGGGTGCTGACGTTGGCGCAGCTTGTTTTGGCGTGTCCTGCGGCGGGAAGTAGAGCGGTCCTTTTAATCCACAGCCTGCAAGGCTTGTTAATGCCATTGTCATTGCTAACAGGCTTATCGCTTTCTTCATTCTTTATGCTCTTCATGTCCTGTGACCTGGATGCTTATCATCGCAGTTGAAGTTGGAAAAGCAACAGGAAATGCCAGCTAATCACGTGAGCGTTGTGGCAAGCCCTGAAGATAGCATCATTGCGGGCTTACCGAACTCAATGTACCTGATAGCGTGGCTGATAATCGTTATTGTCGTTATCAGGCGGTGAGGCACAGAGATCGGTGAGGACCTGATTTCTGAATGGAATGACCTGATAACGTTCACCTGTGTTCACGATTTGATAGAACTGCGGCAGGTTAAAATTGATAAAACTTGAGCCATAGGTAAAACGGTCGTGCGACGAGGAGTAAAAACGGCTGACGTCCCGTACCAGCTCTTCCTTGCTGCCTTCACAATGGTGATAGACCTCGACGCGGTTACTTTCATCCAGAATATAAATGTTGAAACCGCGATCGTCGGTAGTATCTTCAAAAAAGAACTGAATGATCCCTTCGCTGGCATAGCCGTTAACCACAGGCGGCAGTGGCGTCTGATTAGACTCGACTTTAATCGACAGGCCGTGAAGCTTGTTGTTGGAAATGGCGCCATAAAACTCAACGGCGTTTTCCAGCTTCTGAACCGATACGCCCATGCGTTCAAAGAACAACCCCCAGGTCTGGCCCGCCATACGCAGTGCTTTGAACCGCCCTGGCTCCTGACGCGTACTGGAAAGGCGCAGTTCGATGCACTCTGACACCAGCTGCTGTACGCGGGTACGAATCAATCCACGTAAATGCTGGCTGTAGCAGAACACCTCAACGGTATCAGGCGGGGAAGCGTCCTGATGCATTTTACCCAGGATGGTTTTCAGGCCTTCTATCATCGCCTGTTCGCCACTGAAGTGCAGCGTACGCACCTCATTCCACGAGTTACGGTACAGCAGGTCGATACTGCCGATTAAACACTGCTGCTGCTGACCAAAGCTGAACACATCGAGTTTGCGGAAATCGAAATGCACCACCTGGTTACGAAACGCCGAGGTGGGATCGTGCTCAAGGTTAACAATGATGGCCAGATGGCGGATTTCACACGGGCTGTAGAGCGCCTTGGGCGTGGGCGCAGGCAGACGCAGCGGGAAATGGCTGGAGACATCGTCGACCAGTTCCTGCAGGCGCGCCAGATCGCATAGCTCATTGCCCTTAATGTGCAGCCGCGTTTTGCTGGTCAGCAGTCCGTTGAACCAAGCCCAGGCGACCAGCTTGTTAAGATAGCGGTTATATTCCAGCGGCTGATGGCTGATGATTGAGCTCATGTCCGGTGACTGGTTATACAGATACCAGCCTGGCCGGTTGGCACGGCCCGGCGGCACGTGAATGAAGGTCAGGTTGGATTCGGACAGATCGGGAGAAATCTGCGGATTAACCAGCGTCACCTTGCCCGGCAAGGCCTCAAAGGCGGCGTACAATTTACGGGTCAGCACGCCGATATCCTGCGGGCTGGCGCTGACGCTTAAATTGTTGCGGCGGGCAAAGCGGATAAGGTTGCGATAGCTTTGCATCATCGCATCCAGCAACTCATTGTGCGCTTCGCGCACGCGCTCGATTTTCCATTCGGCACGGTTGTCCAGAATAGCAATCTTTTCGTCGTCCCAGCCCCAGGCTTTAACCAGCTGCGACAGGATCTCACGGCGCCAGCCGCTACGCTGTGGGTGATCGTCACTGCTGAGTTTTTCGCAAACTTTTAAATAGAAGCAGCGGCGAACCAAATCAAGGCGGGGCTGATCGTCAATACTGGTGAGATAGCGTGTAACGCGTTCCAGCATCATACAGTAAGGATCAAGGCCAAAGCAGACGATTTCTCCGTCGTGCAGACGCTGCTTGATATCCATCGCCAGCAGTTTGGTATCCGGGTATTCCCAGCTATAAGCTTCCAGCAGCAGCGTTTTCAACACCGCTTTATAGGGCGAATCGATACTTTTATACAGCTGCCACAGGCTGGCACCGAAATACTCTTCTGCTGATAACGTGCTGAGGCCGCCCAAATCCAGCCACTCGTTTGGCGTGAGCACGCCTTTCGCATACAGCGACATCACGTAGTCATCATAGTGATGCTCTTCTTCGCCTGGCACCATATTCCACAGAATACGTTTACCGGCCATTCTTACCGCCGTGCGGTAGAACTCATCCAGCAGCAAAATATGTTGGGTAGAACCGCAGTCTTCACCACCAAGATTGCCGCTTTCGTTGTGGCGGAAGCGGTTTTCATCAATGAGGAAAAAGCTGACTTCGATGGCCTGCGAGGCACACCATTTTTGCAGCAGCGCACATTTACGCTGCAGATTCAGGCGCTCTTCATTATCCAGCCAGGATTGATGGCAAACCCAGATATCCAAATCGGACACGCTGTTTTGCCCAACGGAAGAGGTGCTCCCCATTGAGTAGATGCCGGTGATAGGCAGTTCACCTTTAGGGGCTTCGACCAGGGAGAGTTCCTGTTTACCCGTTAACTCTGCAAGCAGCTGCAGTTGGTTTTCATCAGGCGTGAAAACGTTGATGCCGTGGGGAACGCTACCTTCGAGGTAACCCGGCATCAGCGGATGTTGATAATGTAGTAAGATCGGAAGCAGACTGTAGACTCGCTGAAAAGCGGGCCCCATGGCAGCGAGTGCGCGATCAACGCGCAGCTGGTTAATTGCATCCAGTCTCTGTTTTAGTGTCTCAATATAGAGGTACAAGACGTTTCGCCTGGTTGTCCTGGAGTTTAAGCACCCTGTTTCCAGTCTCTGCCGCTTAATAAGAGAGATGTCGTGCAGATAATTGCTGGAAACGTGATCAATCTATCACTCGCTGGATTGACCGTAAAGAAAGTTACGCTACCTGCATTTTAGCACGGTTTCGTCTACTTTTCGCTCACTCTGCGCCTGGCCTGAGATTACTGTCTGATATATCAGGTTTAATCCGCAGGCGGTTCTTTTCAATCCGTTGAAACTGACAGCATTCCCTCAACGATGATAGGATATTCGATGAACGATCTAAATGGTTAACGGCATGTTAAACAAAATTTTCAGAATTGCTACACGACAAAGCCCACTTGCCCTGTGGCAAGCACAATATGTACAGCAACGATTGATCAGTGCCCATCCTGGCCTACGCGTGGAGCTGGTACCTATGGTGACAAAGGGCGATATCATTCTTGATACACCGCTCGCGAAAGTGGGGGGGAAAGGGCTGTTCGTTAAAGAGCTCGAGCAGGCAATGTTAGAAAACCGTGCCGATCTGGCCGTACATTCGATGAAAGATGTGCCCGTGGCATTTCCGGAAGGCCTGGGCCTGGTCACCATTTGCCAGCGGGACGATCCGCGCGATGCGTTTGTCTCCAATCACTACGCGTCAATTGATGAACTTCCACAGGGCGCTGTCATTGGAACGTCAAGCCTGCGGCGTCAGTGCCAGATTAGCGCGCGACGTCCCGATCTGGTGATTCGCTCGCTGCGCGGGAACGTGGGCACACGATTAAGTAAGCTTGATGCTGGCGGATATGACGCCATTATTCTTGCCGCCGCCGGGTTGAACCGACTTGGCCTGGCCGATCGTATTCGCCAACCGCTGCCTGCGGATATTTCCTTACCCGCCGTGGGTCAGGGCGCAGTTGGCATCGAATGTCGGTTAGACGACAGCACGTTAATTGCGCTGTTACAGGCATTGAATCACGATGATACGGCGGTCTGTGTGAAAGCGGAACGCGCCATGAATACCCGACTTGAAGGCGGCTGCCAGGTTCCGATTGGCAGCTTTGCCGTACTTGAAGGCGACGAACTCTGGCTTCGCGGTCTGGTGGGGGCACCCGATGGGAGCGTCATGGTGAGCGGTGAACGCCGTGGGCCTCGCGATCAGGCAGAGCAAATGGGCATTTCGCTGGCAGATGAGCTGCTCAACGGTGGCGCACGTGAAATTCTGCGCGACGTTTATCAGGGGCAACCTCCCGTATGACGATTCTGGTGACGCGCCCGGAACCCGCAGCGGCGGAGCTGGTCTCGCGCCTGCACGCCCAGGGTAAACAGGCGTGGAGCCTGCCGCTGATAGAATTCGCGCCGGGTAACGATCTCCTGCAGTTACCGGCCACCCTTGCCACGTTGAAACGCGGCGATCTCGTTTTCCTCCTTTCGCAGCAGGTTATTCACTTTGCACAGCACGCCATCAAAGCATGGCCCGCTGACGTAGACTATTATGCAATTGGTCGCAGTACCGCTTTGGCTTTTCATACGATCAGCGGCCTGCAGGTGACCTACCCTCACGCGCATGAAACCAGCGAAGAGTTGATAAAACTGGCGACATTGCAGCAAATAGCGGGTAAGCATGCGCTTATCCTCCGAGGGAATCAGGGGCGCGAGCTGCTGTCAGAAACGCTGGCGGCACGTGGCGCGCAGGTCACCTATGCAGAGTGCTATCAACGTTGCCAAAAACACTATGACGGCGCCATCGAAGGCCGTCGCTGGCGCGATCGTAATATTCACACGCTTGTCGTGACCAGCGGTGAGATGCTGCATCAGCTGTATTCGCTGTTCCCCGAGGTCGATCGTGAGGAATGGCTGCTCCGCTGTCGACTAGTCGTCGTCAGCGAACGTTTGGCTTCCCTGGCCGCCGATCTTGGTTGGCAGACTATTCAGGTAGCCGATGGTGCCGATAACGATGCGCTGTTGCGCGCGTTATGTTGAACTTAACAATGGGATGTGCCAGATATGACGGAACAAAAAGACACCTCCGCCGTGGTTGACGAAACCACACCAGCGGTTGATCGCCCCTCTTCTACCCAGGAAAAATCACCGCGCAATCGCAATAATGGTGGCATGGTGCTGGGAGCAGTCGCGATTGTCATCGCACTGGCGATTGGCGCAGGGTTATACCTGAACGATAAACACCAGGCCGAACTGCAGGCACAAACCAATCAGGAACTGAGTGATCAGCTGTCCACGCTGCAGAAACAGGCAAACAGCGACAAACAGCAGTTGGCCCAACAGTTGAGCGCGACAGAAAAAGCATTAGAGACCGCTCAGTCACAGCAGGCGGCATCGGCCAAAGAGCTGGAAACGCTGCGTGAAAAAATGGCTTCAATTTCAGGTAATGACGTGCGCAGTTGGTTAGTGGCCCAGGCTGACTACCTGGTGAAGCTGGCCGGACGTAAATTGTGGAGCGATCAGGACGTGACTACCGCTGCAGCGCTGCTGAAAAGTGCAGATGCCAGCCTGGCAGACATGAACGATCCCAGCGTCATGAACGTGCGTCGTGCGTTAACTCAGGATATCAGTACGCTCTCCGCCATCTCCCAGGTGGATTATGACGGCATCATTTTGAAACTTAATCAGTTATCAAACGGTGTGGATAATCTGCGGCTGGCAGATAACGACAGCGATGATGCGCCTATGGACAGCGACAGCGGTGAACTTTCCAGTTCCATTCGTGAATGGCGTCAGAATCTGGTGAAGAGCTGGCATAACTTTATGGATGACTTTATTACCATCCGCCGTCGCGATAATACCGCACAGCCGCTGCTGGCACCGAATCAGGATGTTTATCTGCGTGAGAACATCCGCTCGCGCCTGCTCATTGCTGCTCAGGCCGTACCACGTCACCAGGAAGAGATTTACAAGCAGTCGCTTGAAACCGTTTCAACATGGGTGCGCGCGTGGTATGACACCAATGATGCCTCAACCAAAGCGTTTCTGGCCCAGCTGGATGAATTAAGCCAGCAGAACATCAATATGGATCTGCCCGACAGCCTGGAGAGCCAGCCGCTGCTTGAAAAGCTGATGCAAACCCGCGTTCGTAATCTGATGGCACAGCCTTCTGCCGCCGCTAATCAGCAGGGAGGCTAATCATGCTTAAGGTATTTATCCTCTTTGTTCTGCTGATTGCCGGCATTGTACTGGGGCCGATGATTGCGGGTCATCAGGGCTACGTGCTGATTCAGACCGACAACTGGAACGTTGAAACCAGCGTGACGGGCCTGTCCATCATCCTGATTATTAGCCTGCTTGTGATCCTGGCTGTGGAATGGATACTGCGCCGTTTATTTCGCACCGGCGCGCGTACCCGCGGCTGGTTCACTGGCCGTAAGCGTCGTCGTGCCCAGCGCCATACGCAAAATGCCCTGATGAAACTGGCGGAAGGGGATTTCAGACAGGTAGAGAAACTGCTGTCTAAAGACGCAGAGCATGCTGATGTGCCTGTCGCTAACTACCTGCTAGCTGCAGAAGCCGCACAACAGCGTGGCGATGAAATGCGGGCCAACCAGCACCTAGAACGGGCGGCTGAGCTGGCTGGCAATGATGTGATTCCGGTCGAAATTACCCGTACCCGCATTCAATTGGCGCGTCATGAAGATCATGCAGCGCGCCACAGCATCGATCGCCTGCTCGAAGTCGCGCCTCGTCATCCGGAAGTGCTTCGTCTGGCTGAGCAGGCATATGTCCGCACCAGCGCCTGGAGCGCACTGCTGGATATTCTTCCCGCCATGGAAAAATCCGAGGTCGGGACAGAAGAGCAACGCACCCTGCTACAGCAACAGGCCTGGCTGGGCCTGATGAACCAGGCGATGGCCGATCAGGGCAGCGAGGGACTGAAGCGCTGGTGGGGCAATCTGAGCCGTAAAACTCGCCATGAGACATCATTGCAGGTAGCGATGATTGACCATTTGATTGAGTGTGACGACCACGATACCGCGCAGGACATCTTGCTGGATGGGCTTAAACGTCATTACGATGATCGTCTGGTGCTGCTGATGCCACGTATTAAGAGCGGCAACCCAGAGGCACTGGAAAAAGCCTTACGTCAGCAAATCAAACAGCATGGCGCGACGCCCCTGTTGCACAGTACCCTGGGGCAGTTGTTAATGCGCCACGGTGAATGGCAGCAGGCAGCGGAAGCACTTCAGCAGGCACTGGCTCAGCGCCCTGACGCCTTTGACTACGCGTGGCTGGCGGACGTTTACGATCGCCTTCGCCGTCCGGAAGAGGCGGCAAAAATGCGTCGTGAAGGCCTGTTGCTGACGCTGAAAAATAACCCTGATGCCTGATAACACAGCATCGCGTTAAGTAAAAAACCGGGCTCGCCCGGTTTTTTTGTGTCTGCGCTTTCAGGCAAAAAAAAACACCTGCTAAAAGCAGGTGTAAGATCAGGTCGGTTAGACAACCGAGAGGTACCCGACTCAACGTGGTGTCTGATAACCCTGTAAGACTTTCGCGATACAGGCAGGCAGACAACAGGTACCCAAAATTGGCTCTGCGTCATTCCCAGGTTTATGTAGCCGAAGCAAACATAAGAGGTGGAATGAGCATCTACGCGTTAATTATTGCATAATCCATGCCAGTTGCTATTATTATTTTAATTATTTTTATAAATCAATCACTTAAATCTTAATGCTTTTTTTGGGGTTCTTTCTCTTTGCGATGAGCGTCGTGTTATTACGACAAACCAGAAAATGGATGTCGCATACAGGCGACAAACAAGGTAAAGACTTGTCAATCCGTGTTAAAACAGTAATTTAAGCGTCTCATTTTTGCGACAGCCATTACTATGACTCCGCTCTGACTCACTTCCGGGAGAAATGACGTGCCCGTCTGAGCGGATTTTCGCCCCTGAAAGACGACACTGCCTGCGCAACGTTGTCTCGCTGACGGCCAGCGCAAACCGCCTTCGGCGGTGCTCACCCTCTTTTATTCAGGCGAAAAAAAACCTGTCTTTGCAGACAGGTTTCTAAAAATGGTCGGCGAGAGAGGATTACGCGCCCCTGCGGGACGCGCC